>SYMT01000389.1 GCA_005805375.1 Actinomycetota bacterium | reverse complement strand
GAAAACCTGCTCCACATGAGGCGTACTGCAGATCACCTGTTCGGCAAGGATTACCTCTGGTCCATCCTCGGCGCCGGACGCCATCAGCTCAATCTGGTGACGATGGGCGCCGTCATGGGCGGGACTGTGCGCGTGGGCCTCGAAGACAGTCTCTACATCGGCAAGGGGAAGCTGGCCCGGTCGAACGCCGAGCAGGTTACGAAGATCCGGATGATTCTGGAAGCGCTCTCTCTGGAAATCGCCACCCCGGACGAGGCGCGCGCGCTGCTGAAGCTGAAGGGCAAAGGTCAGGTCGCCTTCTGACCGCAGGGACGTTGCGAGATGTGGAGTCCGGCAACTCCGATTGCCGCCGACCCCCGCGGGGGTGCGGTGAGCTGTGGAGTCCGGCAACTCCGATTGCCGCCGATGCGCACCGGCATCCGGCGACGGGCGCCACGATCACCGAAGTGAACGACTCGCACGGCCATGCCCACGCGAGGATCCCATGTCCGAACGAGAACTCCCCGCCGATGCCCTCGTGCGCCGTGGGCGCCCGTCGCCGATGCCCACGCAAGAAACCGGGTACACTGAGGCCATCCATGGCGAAGGAAAGAACCCATGACCGAGGCACAACTCGACATCCAGGAAATCGCGCGCCGGGGACAGGCGCTGTATGACGAGCGGATCCGTCCCCTGGTCGAAACGGAGGCGAACATCGGCAACCATCTGACTCTCGACATTCTCACCGGCGACTACGAGATCGCGGACCGAGGCGTCGAGTCCGGCGTGAAGCTTCGGGAACGGCGTCCCGAGGGGATCCTCTATGGAGTGCGCATCGGCTACGACGCCGTCTACGGCTATCACCATCGCCCGAGGCGCCAGACGTCATGATCGGTCGGGTCACGTGACTTGCGGCTGAATGTCCAGGTACGGGCTGGGGACGGGTCCTACCACCCGGTAGATGCCGTGCTCGATACAGGGTTCTGCGGCGATCTCGCCCTTCCACCTATCATCATCCACCAACTCGGGTTGGTTCCCCCGCGGATCATGACCGTGGTTCTGGCGGACGGGTCCCAGGTGGATGTACAGGTGTATCAAGCTTGGATCGCCTGGGACGGAACAGATCGGCTGAGCGAGGTGATGGATGTCGGTCCCGAGGCCCTCGCAGGGTTGGAACTACTGCGAGGCTATCATCTCGCTGCAGACGTCGTGAATGGAGGCACGGCGTCCATCACGCCGCTGGTCTTTCCCTGACCCTGCGGCGGCGTCACCCACGTTGGTGTACGAACGGGGCCGTCAGCTCGGAAAGCCGGGTGCGCTGCTGGCCCCCGGTGTCGAAGTTCGCGGGGTCCAGCCATGGCTGATAGGCCTCCCGGAGGGCCGGCCAATCCGTGTCCGTGATGGCGTACCAGGCGGTGTCCCGGTTGCGGCCGCGCACGACGGTGGCCTGGCGGAAGAGGCCCTCGAACGAGAAGCCGAGCCGCTGCGCCGCCACCCGTGAGGGTGCATTGAGCGCGTCGCACTTCCATTCGTAGCGCCGGTAGCCGAGGGCGAAGGCGCGTTCCATCATCAGGTACATCGTCTCGGTGGCCGCCACGGTGCGCTGGAGCCGCGGGGAGTAGTGGATGTGTCCGACTTCGATGCAGCCCGCGGCGGGCTGGATCCGGAGGTAGCTTACCACCCCCACCGCCTGCCCGGTCTCGCGGTCCAGGACGGCGTAGAAGAGCGGGTCGTCTCCCGACGCGACCGAGGCCACCCAGGCGGAATACTCCTCCAGTGTGCCGAACGGGCCGTACGAGAGGTAGGTCCAGTGCCGGGCGGTGGGTTCCAGCCGATTGGCGGCGAAGAGGCCGGCCGCGTGTTGGGTCACCGAGAGGGCTTCGAGGCGGCAGGTGCGGCCCTCCATCGGCTCCCGCGAAGGCGCCGGGGGCGGCCGCCAATCCGGGAGTGGCCGACCCACCGGTTGTCCGAGAGCGTTGAATGTGTGAGTCATGAGGTACCGTTGGATTGGGTGATGGAGGTGGGGGTCTGACTGTTGCCGCGCCCGAGTTCCAGGCCTACGCCGGTGACGCATGCCCCGAACCTGGGTATTGTGCACCGGCTCGCACTACTCTCGCAAGCGCTGCCCGGCAGGCGGCGCGGTGCAGTTCGCCGTCACGCCGCGGAGTCGCGCCCACTATCAAGACGGGCAGCGCCGGCTCATCCCGATGCCGGGCAGGTGCCTTCACATATGCCCCGGAAGCGCACGCCGTCCCCGGAAACAACCGCACCGACGCACCGGGTCCAACACCCCGCTGCCGCCCTCCACGCCGCCAGCCCGAAGGCGTTTCCACGCAATAGCACCGTGGGTTCACCCCGGTGCGGCTGCTACCTGTTGGTCCAGCGGGTGCTGCTCATTGTAGCAAGGTGCCTTTCTTGTCAGGAGAACCCCGGACGGCCTACCGCTCGATGACCGCAGACCAGCGGGTCAGCGAACCGCCGCCGCCGTAGGATCTGACCATTCCCGCAACCGATCTGCCGTCGGCCGCGATCGTGCCGGAATAGGTACAGACGTCCCCGTTGCTGGATTGGGTGCGATCCACCGTGACCACCTCGCCGGTGATGGTGATGGTGAGGACCGCAGTGAGTTTCTGCGAGCCCTTGGTCCAGACGCCATCGAAGACGTTTGAGGAGCCGCGGCGGGTCCACACACCCTCCCACCCTTCATCCTTCACGCGCCAGATCTTCCCCAGTTCGACGCGGGGCACAGCGCCGTTCACCCACTCATAACGGTAGGCGACCTGCACCTGCTCGCTGTGCGCCTGCCCGTGGCCCACGATGTACACGAGGTAGACCTCACGAATGGAGGCGAAGTTACCGCCCTTCTTTCCCAAAACCTCCGTGGTGTTGACGAACTCCTTGAAGGCTCCCGCCATTCCCCGGGCGCCTCCCCGGTTCGGGCCCACGAAGAGAGGGACGAGCTCCCCGATGGGCATGGATCGGCCGTCTTTCACCGTCGCGGCGGCGACACGGCATTGCACCACCGGATCTCCGCCGCCGATCCCCTTGCCGCGCGCCTCGAGCACGGCGGCGCGGGCGCGCACCGGGATCACCTCGCCGGGATAGATGGCCGAGGGCGGCGGCGCCCATGACCCCTCCATCACAATCGTGACCTGGTTCTGCGGGTTGAAGGTGGAAACCACCTTGTAGCCGACCTTGCCCTCCTCCACCGAGTAAGTAGCGGCCCAGCCCCCCCCCGACCGGGTGGATGGCCCCTGGGGCGGCACTCTGGGGTTCAGGAACTGCGCGCCCCCGGCCAGTTTCCAGTATCCCTCTTCGGCAGTCGCCGCAGAGGGGCACGCCAGGAGAGCCAGGAGACAGGCGCATACTTGAAGTTTCGTGGTCGCGTTCATCGCATTCCTCTGCAAAGAGCAGGCAGGCTCTCTGCTGGACTGGTAGAAAATCGCTCTTTCAACCCCTCCGTCCTCGTGCCGTCCCCGGGACCGGGTTGGAGGGGTTCAGCGGGCGGAAGGGCACTCCTACCAGTCCAGTGTGCCCAGCATCCGATGCCTTGCACAATCGGTGTCGCACGTTTTCCGGTTTTCGGCCGAACGCCGGCGCCTTCCCATCGAACTCGGGCGCGAGGGAACGCCGGCCCGATCCTTCTCGAAATCGGTCCGGTTCATCCGGGTGGTTCAAGCGGATCTCAATCCCACCCGGCAGCCGCGCCCCCTCCGCAGCGGGGAAGCGCCGTTGTTCCGGAACCACCGGCGGGGGCTCCCGTCGCAGGCAGCCATCGGGGTTTCTCCACAGGACCGCAACCGCGGCCGGAGCCCCCACGAAGATCACCGTGTGTGCCCGGCCTCGGATGCCGCCTGCACTCCGAACGTGGCTCCGACGCACCGGCGAGTGGCGCCGGATCATTCATTCACATACCGAACGAACCCAACTGGGCGTGACTCTCCCAGGTGCAAGATTCGCCGACAGCATCCTTCGCAACAGTGACGGAAGCGAATGCCGTGCACAAAACCACCGCACCCGACGCACCGCGCCAGACACCTCGCTGCCGCCCTCCACGCCGCCAGCCCGAAGGGGTTTCCTCGCAATAGCACCGTGGGTTTACCCCGGTGCGGCCCTTCGGCTCTACGAGGCCGGAGGCGTTCCCCTCCACCTCGCAATGGCACCGTGGGTTTACCCCGGTGCGGCCCCATCAGTCCTCGGGCGCACAGACTATGGGCCGGAACCCGTTGCGGTTGTTCCAGACGTCGCTGAAGTTGCGGTACGCGGCGCGCAGGTTGTCCGGGTTGAAGTTCCAGGAACCGCCACGCAGCACGTAATATTGTATGGAATCATTCTTTTCGTTCACGGGATCAATCTCCGGGGTTCTTGCGTAGAAGCTGCTGTCCCAATCGTCTCGGCACCACTCCCAGACGTTTCCTGCCAGATCCAATCCGCCGCACCAGCTTTCCCCTCTCAGCTTGCTGCCCACCGGGGCGGTACTGGTTTCCTTGCGTCCGCCGCCGTAGTACACGGCCCGGCTCGGGTCCGGGTCCTCATCCCCCCATGGGTATCGTCGGCTCTCCGGGCCGCGCGCCGCATATTCCCATTGCGCCTCGTTGGGCAGCCGCGCCCCCGCCCAATCTGAGTAGGCAGCCGCGTCCTCCCACCGCACGTTCACCACGGGGTGGTCATCCTTCCAGCCCCAGGACGGCGCCTCCGGCAGTTCCCGCCCGGTTGCCTCGCAGAAGGCGCGGTACTGTGCCACCGTCACCGGCGTGCGATAAAGCCAGAAGCCCCGGCTGATACGCACTTGATGCGCGGGTTTCTCGTCGTCCCATCTGCTGTCATCATCCCCCATCGTGAACTCACCCAGTGGCACCCACACCAGTTCCGCCCCGTCCACCGGGTTGACGCCGCGCGCCCCGGCCGTCAGCCGCCCTTCCAGGATGCCACGGGCCTCCGCCGCCAGCCTGCGCACGAGGGGGAGAGACGGATGCCCCAAACGCGTGTGGAGAGAGACCGCACGCGAGAAGGCGGCCAGGCCGCCGTCGTGGTCCACAACTGCCCGTGCGGCGCGCGTGGTCAGGGAAGTGTCTGCTTCCAACCGTGCCAGTCCCACCTCTCCCAGCCGCTGCCACGCCTCCGCCTCCCCCCAGGCATAGGTGCCCGGCTGTACGCGGGGCAGCAGCGGCCCGAGTTCCCGGCCCGCCGGTGCGGCCGTCTCCTCCGGCGCCAGGGCCTGTCGCAGGGCTCGGACGGCGCCGGCCCCGGCTTCTTCCAGCGCCCCCGCCGCCTGTAGCAGCCGCGCCCGCAGGCAGAGCGCATCTACCAGCAGCAGCCCGCGCCGGCACTCCTCCGCGATCCGCACCCCCTCTGCCGCGTGGTTCAGGGCAGCCCCGATCTCTCCGCCCGCCTCGCACCGCCGCGCCCGCAGCAGCTCCACCCGCAGCAGGATCTCCTGCGCATCCCGCCGCGACGCCCACGCCTCCGCTTCGTCCAGCAACTCCGCCACGCCGTCCGCACGCCCCTGGTGCAGGCGGACCTCGGCGAGCGTCACCCGATGCCGCACCCGCTCGAGAGTCAACGGGGCGCTGGGGTCCTGCGAAACTGCCTGCAGGTACGCTTCCGCTTCCGCGTGCCGGCCCTGCCGCAGGAGCATCTCCACCAGGTGCTCTCGCACCCCACTCATGCTCCCTGCGGGCGGCGATCCGGACTGCAATGCCCCGGTGAGCACGTCTTCATGCGGCGCGGTGTCACCTGCGAGGAACCGGCCGTAAGCGCCATAGCATTGGAGCAGCAGGCGTTGCTCAGGCACGGTAGCTCGCTGCAGCCCGGACTGGGAGAGTTTCAGCCCGGACTCCAATCCCCCACCAGAGAAATAGACGAGGACGTGCCAGGCCCAGGAGAGCCCCGGCTGCGACAGATCGGGCTGAAGCTGATTCGGGTCCAGGACGTTGCCCTGACGGCCGAGGAGGTCGCCATACGCGTGCTGCGCTCCCACCCAGGAAAGTGGCGGCATCACGGTTGTGTCATCGTGATGCCGGGCGTGATGGGTGGCGAGCCGATAGCCTCTCCGGAAATCGCCGAGGGACTCGGCCAGATGGGCGTACCCCCCCATCCGTTCCTCGTAGATGCGGGCTGCCGCCGCCGGCCCATCCGCCAGCCCGACCAGGGTAAGCCATTCTTCCACGAGGGCCAGGTCCTCAGGTCCGGTAGGGAGTGAGCTGTCCACTCGCGATTGCACTACCGCCTCGGCCAGACCTGCCGCCCGGCGCCTGTCCTCTCGTTGCCTCTCGCGGATCTCCTCCACGCCGCTCTTTCCGAACTGCGAAAGTCCCCGTACGTGATCCCATCTCCCCTCCGTCACGAGATGGCGCTCCGCGAGTTGGCGGAAGGCAGCGGTGATCGCCGTCTCGGAATCCTTCCAACCGGCAGCTTGCGCTGCCGGTTGTTGGAGCGCGCCAGCCACAAGCTGTGGATCCCAATCCAGCTCCGTTGCGAGCAGAAAATCGAGAAGACGACTCGCGGGAGGATCCGTTTCGGCCAGTCGCTCACGATGCGCCCACACGAGTTGCTCGCCGACGTCCGCTGTGCCAACTGTGAACCCCTCTGCCGGTTCTACACGACCGGCTACCGGAGCCTGAATCTTAGCAGCGAATACCGCCTGCGGATCGCCTGCGGCCCAGGTACGGGCGAGGGAACCCG
>SYMT01000388.1 GCA_005805375.1 Actinomycetota bacterium | reverse complement strand
GGCGGTAACTTGGAGGAGGGCAGTGGCGGCGGCAGTGAGTTCCATAACACCATGACGTACATGATTCCGTCCAGTTGTGTCCTCTCAGATGCCGCCGTGTCTCCTCACGGGTGGGAGGATTAATTCTGCTCGGTTCCCCTATCTTCGTCTCTGGGCCGAGGAGTTCCTACCTGAAATGTCGAAAACCCGCACGTCATCGGCAGATTCGCGCGGCAATTGCCGCGTGCACTGTGTAAGGAGAACCAATGCAGCGTCATCTCGCTCTCTACCTGGTCGGCGTAGGGGCGGTCGTCGGAGGTCTGACCTGGCTGCGCCCCGCCGCGTCGCAGGTCAACACAGTCACAGAGCTGGCGCCGGGTGTGTACTTCCATGAGGGGGACCTTCAGGGCTCGGGGCACTGTAACAACGGGTGGATCGTCTTCGAAGACTACGTGCTCGTCGTGGACGGGAATTTTCCGTCCGGCGCCCGAGTGATTATCCCCAAGATTCGGGCCATGACCCGGAAACCGATCCGTTTTGCGTTCGACACTCATCATCATGGCGACCACGCCTACGGCAATCAGGTCTGGGTGGATGAGGGGGCTATCCCGGTCGCCCACTCCGGTGTGCTTGAGGAGATGAAGAAGTATGAGACGAAGTACTTCGGCGGCGGGCCCGGTCGCTGGGAGGAAGCAGCTCGGACGCGCGCCGATGTGCGCGGGACGCGGCTGAAGCCCCCCACGCTCCTCTTTCCCGATCGCCTCTTCTTCGACGATGGCAAGAAGCGCGCGGAACTGCACTGGCTCGGGGTCGCCCATACCCACGGCGACGGCTGGGCCTGGATGCCGAAAGAGAAAGTCCTCTTCTCCGGCGACGCGTGTGTCAATGGTCCCTACAACTATGTGGGCGACGGCAGCATCGAGCAGTGGATTCGCACCCTCGACAACGCGAAGAAGCTCGGCGCCCGCATTGTTGTGCCCGGCCACGGCCCTGTGGGGGATGCCAGGCTGCTGGACGACCAGCAGCAGTACTTCCTCACCCTGCGCCGCCAGGGACGAGAACTGTTTGCGCGGCACCGCAACCCGGTCGAGGCGCAGCAGCAGGTGGATCGCATCCGCACGGAGGTGCGGGCCAATGAGCGCATCCGTCGCTACGTCGGCGACTTCTTTTCGGACCAGCTCAGCAAAGCCTATCAGGAGGCGGGGGGTACCGCATTCCCGATGAAGACGGCCTCCAGCGATTGCTCGCACGGCACGCACGCAAGCATGCACGGCGCCGGCCTGGCAAAGTTGGGACCGCCGCTCAAATGGAAGCGCCCGCCGGCGCGCAGGCCCTAGTTGCACCGGCTCCGGGTCCCGGACCTGGGACCCGGAGCCTGCCGCCCGACTCCGGGTAGGATGGGAACATGTTGAGGCTAAACAGCAGCAGAGGCAGCGGCACGCACCGGGCGGCCGGATCGTTTCGCGGAGTGGCCGGAGTTTGCCTGGCCGTCGGCGCCGTTGTCGCCTCGGCCGGGATCGGCGCCACCGGCGCGGAGGGCCCTTACGACCTGGTACTGCGTGGGGGGCGAGTAGTGGACGGCGCCGGGGTGGCCGCCTACTTCGCGGATGTCGCCGTGCGTGAGGGGCGCATCGCCGCAATCGGCCGGATTCCCGGCAGGGGACGGGAGGAGATCGAGATTCGGGGCCGGGTGATTGCGCCGGGCTTCGTGGATGTCCACACCCACGCGGAGAACGTGCTGACCCTGCGCCGCGCCGAGAACTTCGTGCGCATGGGGGTCACCACTCTGGTGCTGGGAAACTGCGGCGGATCGACCCTGGATGTGGGGGATTTCTTCCGCAAGCTGGAAGCGGAACCTGCTGCGGCGAATGTTGCGACTCTCATCGGCCACAACACCGTCCGCCGCGAGGCAATGGGCGGCGCCTTTGATCGCGTGCCCTCCCCGGCCGAGCAGGAGCGCATGGAGACACTCGTGGCTCGGGCGATGGACGACGGCGCTGTGGGTCTCTCGACCGGCTTGATCTACCTCCCCGGCTCCTTCGCACAGACGGAAGAGATCATCCGACTGGCGAAGATCGCCGCGGCAAAAGGTGGGCTCTACGCTACGCACCAGCGGAACGAAGGCACGGGGATCGCTACTTCCCTGGACGAGGTCTTCCGGGTCGCCCGGGAAGCCGGGATACGAGCGCAGGTGAGCCACATCAAGCTGTCGGGCAAATCCGCTTGGGGCCGGGCAGACGCCATTCTGGCTACTCTGGATCGGGCCCGCGACGAGGGGTTGGACATCACGCAGGACCAGTATGCGTACACCGCGTCGAGCACCGGGCTGGCCCAACTGATTCCGGCGTCTGCGCGGGAGGGGGGAGCAGCCGCGTTCCGGGCGCGGCTCGACGACCCTGCACGGAAGCGAGAAATCGTGGATCGGATGAAGGAGACGCTGCGGGCGCGGGGACAGGAGAGCTACGACTACGCGGTGATCGCGTCCTATTCACGCGACCCGTCCCTGAACGGCAAGAGCGTTGTCGAAGCCGCCCGCCTCCGCCGGGGCGCGGACACGTTGGACGATCAGATCGAGCTGATTCTCGAGGTCGAACTGAACGGGGGCGCGAGTGCCGTCTTCCACGGGATGAGTGAAGAGGACATCCGGGCGTTCATGCGTCACCCAAACACGATGATCGCCTCCGACAGCGGCGTGCGGGCCCCCGATGAGGGCGTGCCCCATCCCCGGGGCTACGGCAACAACGCCCGCGTCCTCGGCCGCTACGTACGGGAGACGAAAGTGCTTCGTCTGGAAGAAGCAGTACGGCGCATGACCTCCCTGCCGGCGACGGTATTCCGCCTGCCGGAACGAGGCATGCTCCAGCCCGGGTTCTGGGCGGACATCGTCGTCTTCGACCCCTCCACGGTCCGCGACACCGCTACGTACTCGGAGCCCCATCAGTTTCCGGTCGGGATAGACCTGGTGCTTACCAACGGAGTCCCGGTCTTCCGCGGCGGCGAGCACACCGACGCCCGGCCCGGTCGGCCGGTGCGCCTGGCGGCAGCCCTTGCCCGGACAGCCGCAGTCAGGTCATTGCATCGCATCGTGGGTGTGGATGCGGCACCCGCGCTCCTCCGCGCGCGCGCTCACCGATAACCGCGTGCCTCGCCCTTCGCTTCGCCGGCTGGGGACCTTTTCCCGCGGCTGCCCGGTCCAGCGCAGGAAAGCACAGAGTAACAACTGTGTTGGGGGTCGGGGCACCGGCGGTGGGTGTCCAGAGGTGGCGCGCCGGCTCCGGGTCTCC
>SYMT01000387.1 GCA_005805375.1 Actinomycetota bacterium | reverse complement strand
GGCGTGCGGCTCCTCGCACCCGAGATGGCCGCCCTGGAAACGCAGATCGAGCGTCTCCCGGCACTGGGGAAGTGGTTCGTGACCATCCCGGGAGTGGTCCCCGCCTGACGGGAGGATTAATTCTGCGCGGTTCCCTAAGAGACACGCATCGGCAACCGGAGATGCCGGACTCCACATCGCAGCCTGGCGGCGGTGCTCGGCGGCAGGGGGATTTGGCGGACTCCAGATCCCGTCTTGCAGTGGTGCGCTGCGGCAACCGGAGTTGTCCGAGGCCACATCGCAGGTTGGGCTGCCGCTCAGCGGATGATCCTGCGCCCCCTCTGCGCCCCTCTGCGTCCTCTGCGGTGGTATCCAGGGGCGCAACGCCGGCGCGGGAGACCAGCGCCCGGGACCGCTCCGCGCGGCTTGCGGAGGAACCCGCCTCGCGCGGGTCTAACGGAATCCGCAGACAGGGAGCCACGCCGTGAAACCGTCCGTCGCCGCACCGCGCCATTCACTCTCCGCCGCACGCCGGAGATCCTCCGCCATCCAGGCGGCGCTATTCGCCCTCCTCCTCTTGATTGTGCTGTCCGTTCCAGCGGGATGGCCCGCTGCGCGGGCGGCGGCGGCACCCCCGAATGTCCTCTTCATCATCGCGGATGACGCCTCGGCAACGTGTGGGCAGGCCTACGGGTGCAACTGGGTGAAGACCCCGCACATTGACCGCCTGGCGCGGGAGGGGCTGGTCTTTGAAAACATGTACACGCCCACCTCCAAGTGCGCGCCGTCCAGGGCGTCGCTGCTCACGGGGCGCAATCCGTGGCAACTGGAGGAAGCGGCGAACCACCAGCCGTATTTCCCCAACCGCTACGTCGCGTTCACCGAGGCGCTCGCGCGGGCCGGGGTGCACTGCGGCGGGGCGGGCAAGACGTGGGGGCCGGGCGACGCAAAAACCGCTGACGGCGCCCCACGCGATTTCGGACTCACGCGGCCCCAGCGCGCCCGCGAGGTCAACCAACCCGGCGTCGCACCGACGGAGTTCCTGCGCACGAAACCCGCCGGCGCGCCCTTCTTCTACTGGTTCGGCAGCAACAACCCGCATCGCCCCTACGCGCCGGATTCCGGGCTGGCCGCGGGGAAGAAGTCGGCAGACATCCCGCGTGTCCCGGCGTATCTTCCGGACACGGAGGTCGTGCGGCGCGACCTGCTGGACTATGCAATCGAAGTGGAAGCGTACGACACCCAGGTCGGCTCACTGCTGGAGGCGCTGGAGCGGAGCGGCGAGGCGCGCAACACGCTGGTGATCGTCACCTCCGACCACGGGATGCCGTTCCCGCGCGTGAAGGGCCACACCTATGAAGACGCGCACCACATCCCGTTCGTCGCGCGCTGGCCGGAGGGAATCGTGCGCCCCGGACGCCGGGTGGGCGCGCTCCTGAGCTTCGTGGATCTCGCTCCTACTCTGCTGGAGCTGCTGGCCGTGAACTCCCGGGAGTCCGGGATGGCGCCGGTGACGGGGCACAGTTTCACCGAACTGCTGCGCGACCGGCCCGGACGCGAGCGCCCGTTCGTGATCGTCGGACGCGAGCGCAACGACGTGCTTGCCCGTCCGGGCACACCGGCGGGCCTTGGCTATCCTGCCCGTGCGATCCGGGAGGGCGAGTACTTCTACGTGCACAACTTCGCGCCGGACCGCTGGCCCTGCGGCAACCCGGAACTCGGGCTGACCGACACGGACGACGGACCGACCAAGCGCCTGCTGCGCGACCGGGGCGAGCGCGACCCGTACTGGCAGCACGCCTTCGGCAAACGCCCGGCGGAACAGCTCTTCCATCTCCCGTCGGATCCCGATTGCGTGAAGAATCTCGCGGATGATCCCGCGCATCGGGCCCGCGCCGCCGCCCTCCGGCAGCGGCTCTTCGCCGAGCTGAAACGCCAGGAAGACCCGCGCGTCCTGGACCGGGGCGATGTGTTCGACCGGTACCCGTCCCCACGCGCTGCCGGACGCTGAGCCGATGCACTCGCAAATCGTACTCATCACCGGCGCTGCCGGGACGCTGGGCCGCAAACTCCGGGAACACCTGGCCGGGCGCTGCACGCTGCGGCTGCTGGACCGCCGTCCCGGCGGCGACCCGGCCATCGTCGCCGCCGATCTGAGCGTCTGGGACGATTGGCGACACGAATTCCGCGGTGTGGACACGGTCTTTCATTTTGCTGCGGATCCCGAAGCCTACAAGCCGTGGCCGGAGTTGCTTGGGCCGAATGTGGATGCACTGATTCACGCCTACCAGGCGGCGGCTGCCGGGGGCGTGCGCCGGTTCGTCTTCGCCAGTTCCAACCATGTGATGGGCGGCTACCAGGACGAGCCCGGGATCGCGCTCGGGCCGGACACACCGCCCCGTCCGGGTCTGCGCTACTCCATCGCCGGGGCCCCCTGCGACAGCTTCGCCTACGGAGCCGCGAAACTCTTCGGCGAGCGCCTCGGGAAGTGCTACGCAGAGTCCCGCGGCATGGACACGATTGCGGTGCGCATCGGCTGGGTCTGGCGCGGCGGCGCGAACATCCCCGAAAACCTTCCCGCCGACCGCGGCCCCTGGTTCCGCACCATGTGGCTCTCGGACCGTGACTTCCTCCAACTGATGGATTGCTGCCTGCAAGCAGAACTGCCCGAAAGGTTCGTGGTCGTGAACGGCATGTCCGCCAACACCGGGATGCCCTGGGATCTCGACCCCGGCCGCCGCATCCTCGGTTTCCACCCACAGGACGACATCACCACGCATGGCCATCATTGACCTGACGCTGCCGCTGCGCCGCGGGATGCGGGGGTTCGACTGGGAACCGCGCTTCACGCTGGAGCAGGATGGGTGGAACGCCCGCACCCTGCACCTGTACTCACACGCGGGCACGCACATGGACTCCCAGCTCCACTTCGGCGCCGGACCCGAAACACTGGATCAGATCGCCCTCGACCGGTGCTGCGGCGTGCCCCGCGTCGTGCATCTCCCGGACACCCAGCCCGCGGAGTGGCTCACACCCGCACACCTCGGTCGGGTCGGCGACACGTTTCGGGCCGGCGAAATTCTGCTGCTCGCCACCCACTGGAGCCGGTTCGTCGAGCAGCCGGCCGTTTATCGTGACGCCCTCCCCCGCGTGGGCGATGACCTGGCGCGATGGTGTGTCCAGCGCGGTGTGAAACTGCTCGGAGTGGAGACGCCCTCCGTCTGCGACGTGAACAGCCTGGAGGAGCTCACCCGCATTCACCGCATCCTGCTCGAGGACGGGGTGGTCATCGTCGAAGGCCTCACGGGTCTGCATCTCCTGGAGGACGGCGCCGGCTGGTTCGTCGCCGCCCCCCTCAAGATCGAAGGCGGTGACGGCTGCCCGTGCCGGGCGTTCGTCGCTCTGCCAGACTGAAGAGTGACCGCCTCGGGGGCGAGCGATCCCTTTCCCCATCGGCGCCGGAGTATACCCGGGTGCGTTCCCGGATCGCCAGCGCAACCCCAACGAGATCAGGAGACCTGCATGCAACAGCGTACGAATATTTCCAGCGGCGGTCCGTGGGAGGACATCGTGGGCTACTCCCGGGCCGTGCGAGTGGGCGCGTACGTCTACGTTGCCGGGACCACGGCGATGACGCCGCATGGCCTCGTGGGCCGCGGTGACCCGTACGCCCAGGCGGTGCAGGCGCTGCGGACGATCCAGTCGGCGCTGGAGGAGGCAGGATCTCGCCTGGAAGACGTGGTGCGCACGCGGATGTACGTGACCGACATTTCCCAATGGGAAGACGTCGCGCGGGCCCATGCGGAATACTTCGGAGCCATCCGGCCCTGTGCCACGATGGTCGAGGTGAGCCGGCTGGTGGACCCCGAGATGTTGGTGGAAATCGAGGCTGAGGCGCTCGCTTCTGCCTGAGGAGCGGCGCCGTTCGCCGGCGCCGCGAGACACCGGCCGGACCCGGTTGCGCTCGGGCGGCGTCCGGAGCGTGTCCGATCCCGCCCGCAGTCGCGCCTTCTCGTGAGCCAGTCATTGAGTGAGACCGATCCGCGCCCCTGACGGACACCGCGGACGGAGGGAGAACGCATGACCGCCGCAGAGATTGTCGAAGAACTCAGACCGCTGGGCGCGGAATCCATCCGAAAGGTCCTGCGCAACCACGGCGTGCCGGAGCCGATTCTGGGGGTGAAGATCGCCGATCTTCAGGTGATCCGCAAGCGGATCAAGAAGGACTATCACCTCGCCCTCGACCTGTACGACACCGGCATCTACGACGCCCGGTATCTGGCCGGGCTGATCGCCGACGATCCCCGGATGACCCCGGACGATCTCCGCCGTTGGCTCGCGGGCGCCAACTGTCCCGCGCTGTTCGACTACACGGTGCCCTGGGTGGCCGCCGAGAGCCGGCATGGCCGCGAGTTGGCCCTGGAGTGGATCGAATCAGCGGACGAAGGCGCGGCCTCGGCGGGGTGGGCCACCCTGAGTGGCCTGGTCGCCCTGAAGCCGGACGCTGACCTCGACCTGCCCGCGCTGACGGAACTACTCCGCCGTGTGCCGGAGACGATCCACATCCGGCCGAACCGGGTGCGTTACGCTGTGAATTCCTTCGTGATCTCGGTCGGCTGCTACGTCGCGCCGCTGACCGCGCTGGCACTGGAGATTGCCGGCGAAGTGGGTGTAGTGTCGGTAGATATGGGCCCCACTGCCTGCAAGGTCCCATCTGCCGTAGACTACATTGAAAAGGTCCGGCGGCGCGGTACGATCGGAAAGAAACGCAAGACGATCAAGTGCTGAGCGCGACACGCGGCGCGCTCGGTTGCCCGATCCGGTGCGCGGCGCCGGATCGGGCGCGAACCGATCTCAAAAGTCCCGAAACAGCTCTCCGGCAGCCCGGTGGTTGAGCCCGGCGGCGGTGCGCCTCGTCCCTCCGTTCACCGTCGAGCCGACACCGGATGCCTGATCCCGGTCACCGCGCGTGTCGGTCGAGTATGCGGGACCGACGGCGCGTAAGCTCGCGAGTCTGATCACGCGGTGACGAGCGCATCCAGTTCGCGGCGGAACTCGGCCAGGTCCGCCACGGCGCAAAGGCCGCCGGCGCGCAGTGCCTCCCGGTTCTCCGCCGCAAACCGGCCGCCGATCAGCACCGGGATTTCGGGTTTCAGGGCGTCCCGCAGCCGCGCCAGCTCTTCGAAGAGTCGGGCCGCGCCGGGGGTGTGCCCCACCCCCAGAGCGACGGCGTGTGCGTTCGCATCCTGAACCGCGCGCGCGATCTCCGCGGCGGGCATATTCGGGCCGAGGTAGAGCGCGCGCCATCCCGCGCCGGCGGCCGTGACGGCGCCCACCAGTGCGCCCAGTTCATGCATCTGGTCGGCGGGGGTCGTCACGATCAGGCGGGGGGCATGGGCCGGCGGCTGGAAGGCATCCAGGATTTGACCGAGGGTGGTGCGCACCGCCGCCGTGGCAAGGTGCTCGTGCGCGATGGTCAACTCCCCGTCCTGCCAGAGCTCCCCGACCAGCGTGAGGAAAGGGAGCAGCACCTGCTCCGTGAGCGCTGCAAAGCCGAGCGTGGCCGCGTGCCGTGTTAGAGAGTTCCGCAGCGCGGCGCCATCCAGCGCCTGCACCGCCCGCAGGCACTCACCCACCGCCGGAGTAGCGATCTCGCCCAACGGGGATGCCGGAGGCGCGCCGGGCGTCTCACGCCGCGCGGTCCCGGGCCGGGACAGAAGACGCACCAGCTCCGTATCCGACAGGTGGGCGACATTGCCGATCGGGTGCCCTGCATCCACTGCCCGGCGGAGCAAGGTGAGCTTTTCGATATCGCTCTCGGAGTAGAGGCGGCGGTTTGTCCCGCTCCGGCCGGGCACAAGCGCGCTGTACCGGCGCTCCCAGGCACGGATGGTGTGCTGCGACAGGCCGGTTCGGCGCGCCACATGCCGGATTCCCAGTGAGCCGGATTCGTCTGCCATACGACGACTATACCCTTCTGTTCATCTATTGTCCAGAATTTTGGTCCGGCGCCAGGGGAAACGTGAGCCGACAGGGGCCCGGCATGGTGTGCGAACTCCGGACGCTGTCCGGAACTACTCCCGGGGGAAGGCTCCTCAAGCGCTGTGCGGGCTCTGCGATCCGGGCCGCGAGCGGTGCCGCAGAAATTTGAGACAAAAACTGGACAAATAGTTGACACTCCCGGCCGCGCCGGATAAGATGTGGCTGTGAGCCGGTGTTCGACGCCCGCAGCGCCGAGGAACCGACTGCAGAACCTCTGACCCGTCAACGAAAAGGAAACCAGATCTAATGTTTCGCCTGAACCTCAGCCACGCTGCAGCCCTGCTTTCCCTGAGTGCGATCGCCTGCTTCAGCGTGGGCGCCGGCTCGCCGGTAAGCGCCGCGGCTCCGAAGGACATTGTGGACACCGCAGTGGGCGCCGGATCGTTCAAGACTCTTGTCGCAGCGGTGCAGGCGGCGGGGCTGGTCGAGACCCTGAAGGGCAAGGGCCCCTTCACCGTGTTCGCACCGACCGATGAGGCGTTCCAGAAGCTGGAAGCCGCAAAGCCCGGGACACTCGCGTCTCTGCTGAAGCCGGAGAACAAGAAAACCCTGTCCGCCATCCTTACCTACCACGTACTTCCGGGCAAGGTGGGCGCCGCCGATGTGATGAAGCTGCACAGCGGCGCGAAGGTGAAGACGGCGAACGGCCAGAGCGTCTCCGTCCGCAACGATAAGGGCGTCCAGATCAACAACGCCGAGGTGATCAAGACCGACATCAACTGCAGCAACGGTGTCATCCACGTGATTGACACGGTGCTCATCCCGAAGGCCCACTGAACGCGGACGATGTGGAGCGGCCTGATCGGCCGCTCCACCCGTTTAGCGAGCTGCGCGCTACCAAAGGGCGCGCCCCCCGGTCTCGATCTTCCGGGTGGTAGTCACCCACAACGTCGGGAGAGGGGTGCCGCCCCTGGGCGGGGTCCACCCGCCTTCCAGTTCGCACGTCTCTCCGGAGAGTGTCTCAAGCCGGATGGCTATGTCCGGATTCCCCGCCGCAGGCGTCAGCCGGAACCGGACCTGATCCTGCATCCCATTCGGATCCAGGATCAGGTTATCCCCCTGCTTCTCGATCCTCCCGGAAACGGTCATCCCCACGTTGTCCTCGATTGGCCTGTACCCGGCCTCACGAATCGTCTGCTGCATCCGGGGAAGATCCGGCCATCGGCCCGGCTTCATCCGCACGATCAGGTGCGGCGGCTTCACAGTCAGTTTCACATCGGCCACCCCTTCCAGGCGAGTCAGCCCCTTGCGGAGCGTAATTCCTCACGTGGCTCACGTGACCCCTTTGACACCCAGCCGGATCTGCTTCACGTCGGCCCGGCGGGGGATAGCGGCGGCCGCGAGGAGCAGCGCCCCGGCGACCCACCTGACAGCTCTGCGGAACATAGCGGAACTCCCTTAGAAGAACGTCTCGAAGGCGAAGCGGAACTCC
This sequence comes from Actinomycetota bacterium, assembly GCA_005805375.1. Taxonomy (GTDB): domain Bacteria; phylum Armatimonadota; class SYMT01; order SYMT01; family SYMT01; genus SYMT01. The sequence continues at coordinate 8,242 of SYMT01000387.1, read as the reverse complement.
GCCGCGAAGTCGGAGTGATCGCCGGGACCACTCCGTGAGAAGGGGATGAGCAGCCCGAAACGGACCTGATGGGTCCCCTGGCGAGGAGAGAGTGGAGTGGAGTGAGAAGAGAGTCGAGGGCGTCATTGCCCATCGGCCGGGTGGAAGCCATCCGGCCGATCACTCCACCCTTGCCCGACCCGTGCATGCTGATGGCGGGCGGGTCGACTCTATACCATCGATCTGAACACCGGCGCCGCGCAGACCGAGGCGATCCTGGCGGCCGACCCGGCGGACGCGACGGCGCCGTTCGCGGGCCTGCTGGGCGCCCGCTTCGGCCTGGACTTCAACCCGGTGGTGGATCGGCTCCGCGTGGTGAGCGATGCCGATCAGAACCTCCGCATTCATCCCGATACCGGCCGGGTCACCACGGACACCCCGCTTACCTACGACGCCGGGGACTCCCGGGCCGGTCAGGACCCGAACATCGTATCCGTGGCGTACACCAACAACACTCCCGGTTCCGCCGCCACGACGTTGTTTGGGATCGCCGTGGGACCGGACGCACTGGTGCGCATCGGAGGCGTGGACGGTCCGCCTTCCCCGAACACCGGCCTGCTGACGACGATCGCGTCGCTGGAGAAGGCCACCGTGGTGCACGGCGGCTTCGACATCGCGCCCGATGGGACGGGATTCCTTGCGGTCAACTACCGCACGCGGAACTATGGCGTGGTGACCATCGGCACCAGCGAGAACCCTCCCCCGGCCGCTGATCTGGGCACCATCGGCAATGGCCTCACCCCGATCCGCGACATCGCCGTGGTGCCGAGCGTGCAGCTGCGCGCGGGGTTGGCGCCCGCGCAGGAGGACGATGGGGCGATCACGGTCACCGTGGAGCGGACCGGTGGGAGCATCGGCACGGTCACTGTGGATCTGGAAACCCGCAACGGAACGGCGATGGCCGGGACCGACTATACCGGTGTCGCGCAAACCCTCTCCTTTGCGCCGGGCGAACTGACCCGGACCGTTTCCATTCCCATCAGTGGTGACACTGGCGGTGAGACCGATGAAACTTTCTCCGTCGTATTGAGCCGGCCCTCCGGGGGAATCGCTCTGGGAGGGCCGGACACCACCACCGTGAGAATCTCGGCGAACGACGTGCCTGATCGGACGGGCCCGCAGGTGGTGACCCTGGGCCTGACCGGACCGAGCCGCGGGATCAACGGCGCCGTGATCCGCTTCGACGAAGATATGGACCCGGCCCGCATCCAGGACCCGCGTCACTACCAACTGAGCGTGGTTCCGACGCGGGGCCCGCGCCGGCAGGTCCCCATCCTGGCAGCTCTCTGGGACCCGGCGCTCCGGGCGGCGAGGCTGACAGTGGGTCCGTTCGAGCAGACCCAATTCCGGGAACTGCAGGTGCTGGTCAACGGAGCGCGCGGAGGCTTGACCGACACGGCGGGGAATCTGCTGGATGGTGACAGCAACCGGCGCCCGGGCGGCATCGGGCGATTCGTCTTCCGCATCCTCCACGGCGAGCGACTGACCGTCAGGGAGCCCGATGGGGACCAGGCGACGATTGATGTAACTACCCCGGATGGGCTCGTGTTCCTCGATCTGATCCAGTTCGTCGGCCGTAGACCTCTCATCCAGGCGTGGGTAGTGGATCCGATCCCGGGCATCACCACGCCCACCGGATCGGTCCGGCGCGGGGTGCGCGGGGACGGGATCGTGGTCATCGCAGAGATCATTGGGCTCAACAAAAAGGAGTTCGGCCCACTCTTTGGGACGGCGGGGCATCAGTTCGGCGTCCGCACGTTCAGTCCCAACGCGACCGGGGTATTCTGATGGAGTCCGCCGGATGGGGTCCGAACCCCGTCCGGCGGTCATGGGCTCCTGCGCGTGGGTGCACATGCCACACAGCGGTCCTGCGGCCCCGCCGCCGGAGAAACTGCTCGGGAGGATCGGGACGGCAGGCGCGGCCGAGCGGTGATCTACCCGGCGTCCGACTGTCGAAGGACGCCGGCCGCGCTGAAGCCCCCATCCACGCGAAGCGTGTGGCCCGTCACATAGGCGGACTGCCGGTCGTCGAGCAGGAAAATGACGGCTGCCGCCACGTCCTCCGGTGTTCCATAGCGGCGCTGCGGTGTCCGCTCCGTCCACGCCGCCCGCGACGCTGCTGTGTGCATGCCGCGCGTCAGGGCGGTATCAATCGGGCCCGGGGCTACGGCGTTGACTCGCACGCCTCGTGGTCCCAATTCCGCGGCCATCACCTGCGTCATCTGGATTACGCCCGCCTTCGAGGCGCCGTAGGCCACCCGCCCCGCATTGCCCCGGATGCCGGAGACGGAGGCGATGTTCACGATAGAACCCTGCCGGCGCGCGCTCATGACGCGGGCGGCTTCGCGCGCCACCACGAATGTACCGATCAGGTTCACCTCCAGGATCTGACGAAAGAGCGCCGTCGAGGTGTCCAGACAATCCACATCACGGGCGATTCCGGCGGAGTTGACTACGCCCGTCAGCGGTCCGAGTTCGGCTTCGCACCGGGCGATCAGGTCCGTCACGGCGGCTTCATCAGTCACATCCAGCAGTTCACAGTGCACTGCTGCCCCGTCCTGTGCCAGGGACCCGCGGACAAAGTCAAGCGCCGCGGGGGCGGCATCGGCGATGATTGCGTGCCCTCCGCGCGCGAGGACCGCCTGTGCCGTAGCGAGGCCGATCCCGGAGGCGCCGCCGGTGATGAGGACAATGGACGGCGCGGGAGGGGCCGAAATGGTTCCGGAGGCGTTGCTCATGGCCGGCTCCGAAATGCCCCGGCGGCGCGGCGAGGGGACGCGAGCGCGGGTGGAGAGACTCCGAATTCGGCCCGGAGCACACACCGGAGAGCGCGGTGCAGCCACGCCGGCGACCCACAGAGCGTGAGCCGTCCCCCGGCAAGGGTGGCTGTTCCGGCGCCGGGGAGCTGCAACACTGCCGCGCGGAGGGCCGGACCGGGCGCGTGCGCCGGCGCCACGGTGACTACCTCCCGCCCCGGGCCCGCCGGGTGGATGGGGACATCCAGCAGGCGGACGGCAGCCTCCAACTCGGCGGCGCCGGTCATCGCGACGATGACCAGCTCGCCGGGCGTCCGAGTCCGGAGCAGCGCCTGGGTCTCGCCGGGGAGCAGAGTCTCTGCGTTGTCCGCCCGCGCGGCCCGCGGGATCTCCTCTTCCCGGCCGGGGCGCTCCTCTCGCGCGAAGAGCGCCACCAGGTCCGCCGGACTCCGATGCCGGAGGGGGATGGACACGGAGCGGAGGGGAAGGCTTCCCGACGACTCGGGATGGGCCGCGACCGGCCGGCCGCCGGAACTGAGCAGTGTCACAGTGAGCGTCATCCCCAGGAGACACCGCGGAGTACGGTTGGGACGCGCAGATGAGGCAAACGGGTGCATGCAGGCAGTATGCCCCGCCGGCCGGCGCACGTCAACCGTTGCGCCTTGTCCTGAACCCATCCTGCTTCGTTCACCGGCTGCGATCCGCGCGCGCCGGTCGCGGAGCGTGTGCTCCCCAGGCAGCGCGCGAAGCGGCGACGGCGGACGGCACGGCGAGTCCCCCACACGTGCTCCGGTGGATACCGGTTGTGTTCCCATCTTTGCCGCGGCGCGCGAGGGCGCCATTGCTCGGGCGTGCCCTGCAGTACACTCCCAGTCCTGCCGTCCACGTCCCTGCGGCTCCTTCCGCACGCGCGTCCGGGCGGTTCGCGGCTGCACCGCGTTCCCTCCTCGGTGGCATCGGACGCGCGACGCGCCAACCGCCGGTGCACTGTTCCCCGGCGATCAGGCCGCGCGACCACCTGGACCCGGCTTTCCTGGTCGTCTGCGGCCCAATCATTCCGGCCGGATTCCCAAGGAACTCCTGTGCCGGGCGGAGAACGACTCGCCTGTTGCCTTCTCCCCCGGCTGGAGCCGCGCCCGATCCGGTGCGCCTCCCCCGCATGCCCCCGGTACCGACTCCCAGTGCTCATCCCTACTGATCCGGCCACCGCCTCCCCTGCCGCCTTCGCCGCTCCCAAACCTGCCGGCCGGATCCGGTGGATCATCTGCGGGATGCTCTTCCTCGCAACGGTCCTCAATTACCTGGATCGCTACGCTCTCGGCTTCCTGGAGCCGGACCTGCAGAAGCAGTTCCACTGGACACCGCAGGAATTCGGCTGGGTGCTCTTCGCGTTTCAGGCGACGTATGCGTTCTGCAATCTTCCCTGGGGCGCGCTGACGGACCGGCTCGGGCTGCGTACGGGCTTCGCGTCCGCGGTAGTGCTCTGGTCACTGGCTGCGATGGGGCACGCCTTCGCCCGGAGTGCGGCTGGGTTCGGGTTCTGGCGTGCGCTTCTGGGTATCGGCGAGGCGGCGAACTTCCCGGCGTCGGTGAAGGCCATCGCCGAGTGGTTCCCCCAGCGCGAACGTGCCATCGCCACCGGGGTCCTGAACGCAGGCGCCAACGTGGGGGCGATGGTGGCGCCGGGGATCCTCTTCGTTCTGGTGCATCGCTTCGGCTGGCAGGCGGCGTTTCTCATCACCGGCGCGCTCGGATTCTTCTGGGTGGCTGCGTGGTGGGTGCTGTATCGCCATCCCGCGGAACACCCGAAACTCACCGAGGCAGAGCGCGCGTGGATCCTCCAGGACGGGCCGCACCGGGACGATGCCCCACGCTACTCGTGGGTCCGGCTGGCCCGGGAGCGGCGCACCTGGGCGTTCATCTTCGGGAAAATGTTCAGCGACCCGATCTGGTCGTTCTACCTCTTCTGGCTGCCCAAGTACCTGCACGACGAACACCACGTCCCGGACGGAACCCGGGCGCTCATCATCACCGGCATCTATCTGGCCGCCGACTTCGGGAGCCTCGGCGGCGGCTGGATGAGCAGCTACCTCATCCACCACGGCTGGCCGATCAACCGCGCGCGCAAGACGACCATGGCCATCGCGGCTGTACTGATCCCATTGGTAGCGATCAATGCGTTGAACCCGGGCGTTTGGGTGGCAGTGCTGCTGTCCGGGCTGGTGGTTGCGATGCACCAGTGGTGGTCCGCGAACCTTTTCACCACCACCAGCGACATGTTCCCTCGCGAAGCGATCGGAACAGTGGTCGGCATGGGCCAGGTCGGCGGCTCCGGGATGGCGATGATCGTGCAGCCCCTGATCGGCTTCTGCGTGGAGCGGTTCCACAGCTACGCGCCGATTTTCCTCGTCGCGGCGTGTGCCTATCCGGTTGCGCTCCTCTTGCTCCATACCCTGGCGCCCCGCCTGGACCGGGCGCCGCTGGAGCCGGTACCGTTCGCTCGTTAGCGGGGCGGAAGCAAGCTTCTCATCGCCAGGCCTGCGCGGGTCCCGTTGACCCCCAGGGATGCTCGTCCTGCATTGGGGATGAAGTGCGTGTGGCGGTGAGATGCGCTGCGGCCGACTCCCACTGTCACCGGGGCGGCCGGAGGCGGCGTCATCACCACACGACCTGTGGTGCAGTGTGAGGCGGACGACGCCCCCGTCTGATTCGGAAACCTGCTTGCAGCGCGAACGGAAGGGACGTCATGGACAGCCACTTTGAACCACTGCGCCGGGAGCAAGAGACGCGAAATGAAATCACCATCAATTTCATTCAGATGGTGCACTTCGCGGTGGTGTTGTTTGCGAACGTGATGACGCACTTCTTACCGGTAGCGCCGTACCGGGCGTCGGTTCCCGTACTCGCGCTGCTGGCCGGTTCGCTGCTCGCCCGGGTTGGATTCTGGGGGTACCTGCGCCGAGATCCGCCGTATCATCCCGGACGGCGGTACGTGGTGAGCGTCTTCGACCTGCTGGTCTTCACCGCCGCCCCACTCCTGCTGGCACTGCAGAACGCGTATCCTGCACTGTTCCTGCAGGTCTTCGCGGTGTGCATCTATGCAGTCCTGATCGCCCAGAGCGGGCTGCGCTATTGCGTGCGCCTCGTGGTCCTGACCGGCGCCGCCACGTTTCTCCTGCATGCCGCAGTGTTCGTCGTTCCGAGCGCGCCGGACTACCGGCTGCCTCTGCTCTGTGTCGGAGGAGTAGTGCTCGGGAGCATCACGGCCTGCACCGCGTCCGGGGTCGCCACGCTGATGCGGATCCATCGCGAGGCGGCTGTGAAGGATCAACTGGCCCGCTTTCTCCCTACGGAACTCGTGACCCAGATGGCCCGGCAGCCGGACCTCCTCACCCGGAAGACGGAAAGGCGGGTCGCGACGGTGATCTTCACGGATGTCCGTGGCTTTACCAGCCTGAGCGAGAAGCTTCCCCCGGAGAAAGTGGTGGAGTTTCTCAACCAGTTCCTTGAGGAGATGACGGCGGCAATCATGAACCACCAGGGAATGCTGGACAAGTTCATCGGGGACGCAGTGATGGGCGTTTTCGGGGTTCCGCTCCCCACCGAGGACCATGCCGTCCGGGCGCTCCGGGCCGCGCTGGACATGTAGCGGCGTCTGCAACTCCTCAACGAGCGCCTGCGGCAGCAGGGACTCGCCGACCTCACGGTGGGGATCGGGATCCACACCGGCGATCTCCTGTTCGGCGCCATCGGTTCATCCCGGCGCCTGGACTACACGGTGATCGGCGACACCGTGAACGTCTCATCGCGCATCGAGGGGATGACGCGGAGCTATCCGGTGGAGATCCTGGTGTCGGAAGCGACTCGCCGTGCGATCGGCGACGAAATCCCGATGTACTTCATCGCGACCGTCCAGGTCAAGAACCGGGACGAGCCCTTGCGGCTCTGGTCCCCGGACCCCGTACGCGAGGGAGGCGAGCCGCTGACGCCGCCGGTCATGTGACAAGCGTGACCCTGGCGCCCGATCCTCCGGACGGGAATGGTGCGCAGAAGCAACTCGGGATCCGGACCGCGCCGCCGGCGCTCCCGACCGGTCGAAGGCGGCCTTCCAGTACGGCGGCTCGCTCCCCCACGCTCCGCCGATCCGCGTGGGGTGACTCAGTTGAAAGCTTGCGCGCCCTACTTTGACGAGACGCCCGAGGTCGGCCGCTCGATCCGGAGATCATGCGGGACAGAGACACACAGCGCCGCTCCAGAGGCAACAGCGCCCCCTCGCAAGTTTCGCCGAAGCCGCCCCAGAGGCTCCGGCGCCCCCTCGTGAGTTGCGCCGGACCCACCCCAGTGATGACGGCGCCACCTCCCAGTTTCGCCGGAGCCGCCCCAGAGGCAACGGCGCCCGCTGAAGAGTTTCGCCGGAGTCCGAGGCGACAGCCTCGTCCACCCTCACGAACAAGTACGCCCTGATGGATCATTGCGCCACCACGAGGGCTCCCCCAGGAGACGCAGTTCCGCAAGGTAGATCGCGCGAACCAGGCGCTCCGACAGCGGTGAGGGACCACTGAGGGCGTGGAGACTGTCGGGGAGGACGAGGCTATCGCGTCGGCCTCCCGCGAGACTTGGAAGGTGGGGCGCTCGATCCTGGGTGGGTGTCGACGAGACTTGGAAGGTGGGGCGCTTACGCCTGGGGGGTGTCAGCGAGACTTCCAAGATGGAGCGCTCGATCCTCGGGGTGTCAACGAGACTTCCAAGGTGGGGCGCTCGATCTTCGGGGGTGTCAGCGAGACGCGCACCGTCGGGCGCACGATCTGGTTTCCTGGCGTACCGGGCGGAATGAACGATCCCGCAGGGGCCGGCCAGCGCCGGATGGTGTGGGCGCAGCCGTCCGGGGCGCCGTCACAGATGGGATTGCTTTCTGCGAGTTCCCCGCCGTTCCCAGGGACCGCTGGCGTCCCCCCGGCCCCCGATCGGTCGGATGGGACCCTGCGTGCGGACTCGGGACCCCGACCGAGTGGTTGACAGCCCGGCACCCGGCGGCTAGAATAAGAGCGTCAGTGCGGGGGTAACTCAGTGGTAGAGTCACTGCCTTCCAAGCAGTTGGTCGCGAGTTCGAGTCTCGTCCCCCGCTTCGTACACCCGTCATCCTACCCCTACCAACCGGGCAAACCGTCCCTCCGCGAATGGTGCGGGGGTTGGTCGGTGCATACCTTCGCCGCCCTCAGTCGGGCCCGCCGCCGGCAATCCGGGACGAGCAAACACCTGCTCGACATCCATCCGAGCAGGTAACGCAGAGTGATTTACCAGCCGCCGCAGGACGTGTCCCGGCATGGCGGCACCCGTGGTCCGAGGCGGGTCCAGCATCAGGAGCCGGAGGGCCACGTGATAGGTGTCTCCTTCGGCAAGGATCGCAACGTCCTTCAGCCTACTGACTCCGATACGCAGTCAACTCC
>SYMT01000386.1 GCA_005805375.1 Actinomycetota bacterium | reverse complement strand
TCAGGCGCGCCGGTCATCCAGGCGGAAGGAGCAGCGCCAGAGCGACAGTTCGGCATCGTAGCCCACCTGGAGGCGCCGGAGCGTACCAATCTGATCGAGGGAGGGAAGGTGGGTGCCGCCGCAGAGCGAGGCATCGAACGGTGTGTCACCGCGGCAGCCGCCGACGAGCACGGTGCGGAGGCGGGTCCCTTTGAAGGGTGGGAGGGTGGGATCGAGGCGGAGGGCAGGGCCGACGCGGGCACGAATCGCGTCGACCGAAGGGACATACTCCGCCAGCCACCGGATCAGCTCGGGGGCGGCCCAGTCCGGGTGCCGCTCCTGCTGAACGCGCAGCACCACCGCAGCCCCCGTCGAGGGGGCAGCGCCGGCGAGGCGGACCAGGAGCGCGTGGATCCGGTCGTCCTCCTCTTCCGCCCACGTCACGAGGAACAGGGCCCGGTCCTCCGGGGCCAGGCCCGGATCCAGTTGCACCGGCGCACCCAGTCCCACCTCCAGTTCCGTGAAGGCGGCAGGCCGGGGATAGGTCTCGGTGAGGACCTGGGTCAGGCTCCTGGTCTGGGCGTGGGTGAGTGCCATGCGGGGAGGGGTGCGAGCGAGCTCGGGCTGCATTTCCCCACACGGCAAGGGTTCCCCTCCGTGCGGAGGGGCGTCCGGGGGAGGTGGTGAACCTGCTGTCGTGACATCGGAAACGGAATGGACACCTGAGCGGCGGGAGCGCCTGACCGCGGCACTAAGGGAAGCGCTGCCCGACCCGGCCGATCTGTTGCGGGTGGTGCGCCTTCGGCTGGGGATTCCCAAACAGGAGGTGTACCGGGCTGCGGAGGTCGCCGAGGCGGTGGCGGAGGTGGTGGCCTGGGCAGCGGAGCGAAACCGGCTTCCGGATCTCCTCGAAGCCGCCCTGCAGGAGAAGCCGGAAGCGCCGGGACTCCGGGCCCTCCGGGCGGAACGCGCTCTGAGAGTGCGTGTGAAAAGGGAGGACCATAGATCCTGGGACTGGAAGAGGGCTATCCGAGCCTCCTGCACACAGTCCTCCTCCCACTCAGGGAGGTTCCAGTCGCGGCAGAGCATGCGCACGATGGCCCGTCCGGCAACCTCGTGAAACACGAGGTCATCGACTTCCACCGATGTTGACCTGGAGTTCTGGGAAGCCGGATCTGCGACGACGTTGGAAGCACCCATTGCCGGGATGAGCGTATCACAGTCTATCGTCTCGGAGCCCGGCGAAATCGGAGGATGAATCTGTCCTGTTGTTCCCCCTTTTGCCAATCGTAGCGGGAAGGCGAAGATCCTCTTGTGTCACAGGCCGCAAGGGAGAGAGGTCCAATTCCCCGGCCAACGCCGCCAGCGTGCGGGGACTGCGAACCTCGATCCACCCCGCGCGGTAGTCCCAGTCCAGGTCGAACCTCTGCGCCACTGCTTCCATGACCTCCCATAGACGGACGTCCCGCAAATTCGGTCGGAAGAGCGACGGGGCGGCGCGCAAACCCGGTGCGGCGACAGGTCCGCCGGAGATGCAGGGGTCATACTCCCCGATGAGCGGGATTTCCGCCCGAGCGGCGAACTCCCGGAGCGCAGCTTCGACCCGCAGTCCGCGCTTCTCTTCCCACGTGACTCTTCGCTGCAGGACATGCACCGCCTCCACCTGTGCCGGGTGGCGGGGACGCTCTCGATAGGCATCCCTCTCCTGGCGATCCTTTGCGGGATCCCAGGGATGGGCAGCATCCTCAACGTCGCTGCTCCCCATAAATAGGCCCGATGCATCCGGATAGTAGATCCGCATGGCGATCCCGGGTCGCCCCCGGGTCCATCTCGGCGCCATCTCCACCACACAACGAGCGAAGTCCTCGCTGCCCCGGAAAGACATGCGCACCGGCTCGTCCATGGAGACGCCATGCCCGCGGACCCGGGAGTAGATGGCCTGGCGGCCCCGTGGCCCGAAGTCCGTGTAGCGACGCACTACCCGCTGTCCCGCGAACAGGGCATCTTTACGCGCCGCGGGGAGATCCAGAACGAGGGACTGATAGTCCCGCGCGCTGGCGCGCACCCCTGCTTCCTTCTCACTCGCTTCAGAGGCCCACCGTACCGCGTCCGCGAATCCGCGGCGCCGCTCGGCCTCGGCCCGGAGCTTCCACCGCTGAACGGCGAGAATTCTCTCCTCCGTGCTCTTGAGATCCTCTTCCAGAACCTCGCGGTCTCCGCTCTTCAGCCAGAACGCCGTGCCCGGGGGAAAGGGCACGAACACCCGCAGGCGTTGCATGACGCCCTCCACCCCCACCGTCCGGGAGAAGAGGAACAGGCGCCGGGCGCCGACGCGCGAGCCAGCCCGAAGGCGCCTGCCGATCTGGTCTCCCATCACGGGCACTGCCGTGTCCAGAGTCTCCCCTGCCCACTCGAGTGTGGGATTGGGGTGAGCCATCGCTGTTGCAGGTCCGGGAACACCGGATGTGCGGATCAGCCATCCCGTCCAGGTGATCATCGGAAGACACAGAACGGCCCAAAGCAGGCACCGAAGCGCCCCTCGGCCAGGACGCTCTCTTCCCAGTCGCTGCACGAGGTGGGATCGTGTTGAGGCAGTAGGTCCCATGGAGCCTCCTCGGAATCTTGTGGCGAATCTTTGTGGTCCATCAAGCATCAGTTTCGTCGAACCCAGCCGCGTCCTCCTCCTCGTTCTCCGGCATGACACCCCAGCGAACACCGAAGGTATCCTGCGGACTGCCAGTGATGTTTCCGTGCCCCCAATTGGTGCCCGGAACATGCAAGACTGCGTTGAAGAACCAGTGAGTGTGTGCCTGCCTGTCATAGTCATTCACCGGGACCCAACCACGTTGTCCTCCCCCAGCGGGATCACAGTACAGCCGGATCGCCATGAAGTGCGTGTATTGCTGCCCTGCCCCCTCGAAGTGGTTGCAGTGACCAGCCCACTTGTTGTTGCCGTCGTTGGGGCAATGACCTTGCGCGCCGTCGCCACAGTGTTGGGGGGTGTGGTCGGTAGGCTGCATGTTCTTCACGTTCCCGTCAGTTGTTGTGGTCAGCCTGACGTGCATGGTCCAGTGGAACTCTGCGCCATCATCAAAGGTGACGATGTGATAGGGCTCAGCGGGGGGGGGGTTCGCTTGAAGATGTGGACGACCTGGGCACAGGCTCCAGAGGCGATCAATGCCACGAGGGCAACGCTGATCCGCAACGTGCAGGTGCGGGTTTTCATCAATGCAGCTCCATATCGGTACGATGGGGTGATTGCTACTCCCCAAGGAGATCAACAACCCGTTGATTCGGGACAGGTCAATGGAAATGCCACATGATCTCTCCTTGCCCGGGTGGCTGCCGACCACGGCCGGGCTGTCGCTGGAAGTGTTCTGATCGAAGTGGGCCTGGTTGCGGCGGGGGCGGTCATTGCCCCACGGGTAGGGCCGACCATCCGGGCCCCGGGAAGTTGCCGACGTTCTCCAGCGCCGCATTGATGGGGTCGGAGACCGGATGGAGTCGGGTGCTGCCACGCCTCAGGCGCGCCGGTCATCCAGGCGGAAGGAGCAGCGCCAGAGCGACAGTTCGGCATCGTAGCCCACCTGGAGGCGCCGGAGCGTACCAATCTGATCGAGGGAGGGAAGGTGGGTGCCGCCGCAGAGCGAGGCATCGAACGG
>SYMT01000043.1 GCA_005805375.1 Actinomycetota bacterium | reverse complement strand
GAGCGCGCGCGGAGTGAAATCGTGGAGCCGCACGAAATGGAACCCCCAGTCCGGGGTGGCCCGACGCATCTGTAGCCAGTCCGGCGGGATCTCCCGCGCCGCCAGCCGCCGCGGGCCCTTCCAGGGCTTCGGCGGCGTGAACAACATCACGCTCACTAACGGTGTGAGGTTCCTCTCCGCGGCGGGGACCCTGTCCGTCTTCCAGCCGCGGATCTCCTTTTCCCACACCTGTCCGCGATACGATGCCTCGCGCACGCGGAACCACCACTGTAAGCCGGTTTGCTGCTCCAGGTGGAAATGCACCGGGTACGACAGACTACGCTCCGGCGGGAGAGGTGCGCAGGGGACACGGTAGAGCACATCCGTCTGGCGGAGATCCAGTCCCTCGGAGACCAGTTCCCGCTGCTGATTGATCGCCCGGGCGAAGTCGAGGCGTTGATGAAAGCACCAGGGAACCAGGAACTGTGCCACCTCTCCGAAGACGATCGGATCCTCGCTGGCCCACTGGATCGCCCGATCCGGAAAATGGTCGAGGAACTCGCCGACGGTGGCCGGATCGAGTTCTGGCATGGCCGCTTCCTGCAACGAACGTACTCTTGCTGCTCCCTTTCACCCACCGCGTGTCTCCGCCCTACGGGACCACCACGAACTCCGGCGAGTTCAACACGGCCCAGAGAGCATCCTCGAACCGCTCCCGAAATGCCGGCTTCAGGCGACGGGTCGGTGTGTCGCCCAGGCGCTGCTGCCGTTCCTCCGCCAGACGGATGCGCGTTGCTTCTTCCGAGAGGTGGTTGGACCACGAGACGCGGGTGTCCGTCCGGCGATGCACCCCCTCCCGGGTCGCGCCAGGCACCTGCCGAGCCGAAAACGTCGGCTGGAGGTAGGCGACAATGCGCGCCTGCTCACGCGGAGTGGGAGGGCGCGACAGCACACGCAGGAAGAGTTCCCGCACCAGCGCCGGCAGGGATCGCGCCTGCAGGCAGAGTTCGGTGAACGCGCTGTCGTCCGAGAGGCGCACCAGCCGGGCGCCGACGTTGCCGTTGGCCAGCAACAACGTCTGCATCGGCGAAGCCGCGTCGTCGCGCACCGCGGTGGGATTCTGCCGGGACTGCCGCCACCCAAAGGTGGTGAGCATGTCCACCAGACCCTGCGAGATCGGCAGGGCGAGCGCCGGGCGGTCGCGCTCGTTTGAGAGCGCGGTGAACTCCCACGCGCGGCGCGGCGCGCCGAGATTCAGGAACTGTTCCAGCGGACGATCCCCGATCGGGTTCAGGTTCAGTTCTTCGCTCCCGAATTCTTTGCCGACGGCGGCGAAGACCGAATCAAGCACCTGCTCGGCCGAGAGCCGGCGGCGCGCCGGGCCGGCGAAGCGTGGAGTGTCCTCGCCGGGCTGGACCGCCACCGACTGGCGCTGATACAGGTGCGATGAGAACAACAGTCGCGCCAGCCGCTTCAGATCGTACCCACCGACCACGAACTCCCGCGCCAGGTACTGGAGCAGCTCCGGGTGGGACGCACGGCCGAGGTTCCAGTCGTCGGCGGGTTCCACCAACCCGCGCCCGAAGGTGCGTTTCCAGATCCGATTTACCACCACTTGAGCGAAGCGGGGGTTCTCCGGCGCGATGAGCAACGCGGCGAGCTGCCGGCGGGTGGCGGGCGTCTTGTCGGCGAACGAAGCCGCCGCGGGGAGCGCCACCGCGGTGTGCTCGGCGAAGCGCGCAAAGCACCACGCCGGGAGGATCGGCTCGCCCGGCTTCGAGGTGACCTTGACCGCGGGCCGGCGGGCTCCCTCACGGAACGGCACCGTGCTGGTTTCGGGAATGGTGACCGCTTTGCCGCTCAACATCGCAGCGATGCCGAAAAGATCCTGCTGCCGGAATGGATGCTGGGGCGCATCGTGACACCGGGCGCACGCGAGGTTTTCCGCCAGGAATGCCTGCGCCACGACGTGCGCTTTGGCCGCCATCGGCGCGTCGTTCAGCGTGGCCTGCGCGAAGCCGGCGGGTCCGCCCTGGAGGGAACTGCCCTCCATCAGCACCAGTTCCGCCGCGAGGCGATCGAACGGCAGATTGTCCTCAAACGACTGGTGGAGCCACCAGCGGAAGGGGCCGGTGTTGTTGAGATCCGGTTTGAGGATGCCGGGGTTCTCGGCCAGCACGTCCTGCCAGTAGCTGACCCAATGGTCCGCCCAACCGGGCCGGGCCAGGAACCGCTCAATCGCCTGCTGCCGCCGAGTTGCGGGTGGAGTGCGCAGGTACTGGCGGATTTCCGCAGCAGTGGGGATGATGCCGGTCGTATCCAGCGCAAGGCGGCGCAGGAATTCGAGATCGGAGGTGAGCGGCGCCGGCTTTTGCCCGGCGTGGTTCCACCGCGCGCCGATGAACCGATCCACTGCATTGTAGACCGGCGTGCCTGCGGGCACCGCAGGCACTGGAATGGAGGGACGACGGGCCAGCAACGCCCGCACTTCGCGGTGGCGGGCGTCCCAGGCCGCGACTGCGCCGGCGCTCACTTCCCGGCGGCGCGCACGGTCCGCTTCTCGGTGCCGGAACGCTGCGTCGGCGGCATATTGCTCCCAGCCGGCGTCGGTGAGCCGGGGCGTTTCACCCGGACCCAACAGGCGGGGCAGTTCCCCAACGCGCCCCACGCTGACGGACAACTCGCCCGGAGTGGGCACCAACCCCTTCCCGCCGATGATCGCGAGCAGGACGAACTCGTGTGCGCCGGAGTCCAGCTCCAGTGTTCCCGTCACATCCTGATGCAGCCCGGGGGCAGGGCGAATGGGGCCCAGGCTGGCGGGTGGGGGCGGCGGCACGGGGTCGTTGCCCGAAACGTTCGGTTTCTGCGGTTGCGTGGCCAGCAATTCGCGACCATCCACCAGGAAGCGCGCCGCCCCGCGAGATCGCAACCGAAACTGGTACTCGCCCGGCGCCAACGCCTGGCGCAGCACCGCGCGCAGTACGAACGGAGTCGAACGATCAAGCGGGATGGCATTCGGCGAAAACTTGAGCGGAGTACGCACCAAGCCGAACGCCGGCTCACCATAGCGCTCGGTCGGTTCCCCCCGCGGCGTCCACTCGGAGCCCGGCCGCAGGTTTTCGTAGAGTTCCACCTGCACCGCGCCCCCGCTTGCCGGGCCGCCGGCAACGGTGCGCGCACTGGCGGACGCCGCAACGGGGATGCCGAGCGCCACCAGGGCCAGGATCGTCTGTCGCCAGGTCATGCGTATCTCCGTCTCATCCAAACAGCGCCCGCACCGGCGCTCCCAGCGCGATGGGGAAGGGCCGATCCAGAGGATCGAGGACCTCAGTCTCCGCCCGCAGCCCGAGCGCCGCGTAGATGGTCGCCGCCACGTCTTCCGGAGTGACCGGGTCGCTCGCCGGGTACGCCGCGCGGGAGTCCGAAGACCCATAGACCGCTCCCCCTCGGATGCCCCCACCCGCCAGCATAATCGAATAGCAGTGCGGCCAGTGATCGCGCCCGCCCTGCCGGTTGATCTCGGGAGTGCGTCCGAACTCGCCCATCGCCACTACCAGCGTCTCCTCCAGCAGCCCGCGGTCGTGGAGGTCTCGCAGCAGCGCCGCCAGGCCGCGATCCGTCGGCGGGAGCAGCGAGTTCTTGAGGAAATGATGATTCCGCCGGTGCGTATCCCAGCACTGATTGGAATCCGAACCGGACCTCGGGCCCCAGGTCACCGTCACCAGGCGCACCCCTGCTTCGACGAGGCGGCGTGCGAGCAAGAACGATTGCCCCATGTGATGCGGGCCGTATTGGTCCCGGAGGGGCTGCGGTTCTCGTCCCACCTCACAGGCCCGGCGCACCCCCTCGCCGGTAAGGAGACGAAACGCTTTTTCATAGTAAGCATCCGTATCCTGTCCGAGAGGCAGATCGCTGAGCCGCGCCAGGCCCTGCTGCACCTGCTTCAGCAGCGAGGCGCGGCGGTCCACGCGTTCCAGCGGGTACGCGGGCGGCGCGGTAAGCCCGGGAACCGCAAACTCCTTCTGCACCGGATCGCCGAGCACCAGCGGATTGTACGTTCCGCCGAGGAACCCCGCCTGCTGGCCGGGCAGGTACTCCCCGTTATTCGTGAGCAACGCCGGAATGTGGACCCAGGAAGGGAGACCGGCAGGTGAGGGGCGAAACCGCGCGGTGATGGCGCCGTACCCCGGAAAGTTGGTGCGACGCTCTCCCTGCACCAGACCGCCGCCCACCCGCGGAGTTCTCCCGGTAAGACAGTAATAGGCACCCGCATTATGGTCAAACACATCGTGGGTAACGGAGCGGATCAGGGCATAGCGGTGCGCCACCTTGCCCAGCTCCGGCAGGTGTTCGCAGATGTACTGACCGGGGATCGAGGTCCGGATGGCCTGAAACGGCCCGCGTATTTCTTCCGGCGAGTCCGGCTTCATATCCCAGGAATCCTGGTGCGCCAACCCCCCTTCTTGGAAAAACAAGATGCACGACTTCGCGCGCCCGAACGCACCGCCAGGCGGCGCTGCTTTTGCCGGCCCCGCCAACAATTCCGGCAGTCCGAGGCCCAGCAGCGTGAGACCCCCAAGCCGCAGCGCCTCGCGCCGTGTCACCCCGTCGCAGAGCGTTCGCCCCCCCATCCGCACTCCGAGCATGACGTGCCTGCCTCCCCGCCGACGGCGATCCGTTTCGCTGCATCGCCGCCTGTTTCAGGTTGAGCAGCGGCCGGGTGGAGTCCTCCTCGGCACCTCGGCAGGCCGCCAGGCGGCAGGCCGAGGAGTGCGACCGGGATTCGAGCGTAGGGGAGGGAGGCGTCATCCCCGGTTCCGATGAACGTCGCTGCTCACACTCGCTCCCCGTTGCCCGGCGTGGAGTCACGGACGGATGAACCCCAGCACTGACGGCCATTGCGCAGGGATCACAGACGCATGGCGTAACTGGGAGGGGCCTGCAGCCCTACAACTCGCGCTGCGGCTGCGCTCCGTTGGCGCTGATGCCCACGTCGTCCAGTGTGGTGGCGTTCAGCGCTCGCTGGTGCCACGCCAGCAACTTGCCCAGATCGGCGGCTTCCAGCGCTCCCTGTACGCCCCCGCTCACGCCGCCAAACTTCTGGAGCAGCAGTCCCGACAGCGCCTCCCGCAGTGCCGCCGCTCCCTTGTGCAGCCCGGCCTGCTCCCCGATCTGTACCCCTTCGGTGCGCCCGATCTGCACCCCTTCCTCGCGATGGATCTGTGCCATTGTCCGCAGCATCGCCTGTACCCCCTGTCGCAAGTGAAACTTCGAGCCGCGGCTCCACTCCGCGAGCTCCGGCATCAGGCGACTGTACTCTGTGTCGCCCCGCCGATGGTACAGATGTTGTACCGCATACCACACCACCCGGTGCACCTCTTCCCGCTCCGTCGCCGCCGCCGCTTCTAATCCCGGCAGCACCTCCTCGCGCAGCACGGCCTCATACACCGCTGCCCCTGCCGCCTCCACCTGCGTCAGGCGGAACGCCCAGCTCATCGGCGTCCCCAAAGCCCGCAGCCGGTCCGGCGGCAGGCGCGGCAGATCCAGATGCGACCACTGCCACCACGACCCTCCGGGCTGCACCAGGGGCGGTCCGGACACCAGGGCCGGCAGATCGGGGGGCGTCGGCCACGGCTGCGACCCGGTGTAGATGACGTAGATCCCGGTCGGGGAGAGCCGGGGCGCCGGATACTGGCCCGGGTAGCCGTGGGGCGCTTGCGCGAACCAGATCGGGCTCACGTATTCCAGCGCCTGCACCGGCGTGCGGGGATCCGGGGCGCCTTTGTGATCGAGCAAGGCGAGATACGGCGCCTCGGGATATGCAGCCGGAACGTCCGGGCGGAAGGGGATGCGGTACAGCGCATCGTTCTCGATGCGGCGCAGGTCGGCGGGGACCCGCGCACGGGGTTCCCGCACGGCCCGGGGGAGATCGAGCAGCGGCAGGAGGTCGGGTCGCTGTAAGGCGAGGACGGTGGCGAGACAACTGGGACTGTCGAGCAGCCACTGAAAGCCGCGATCGAGAAACCGGGTCAGGATGGTCCGGGACGGCCGGGAGAGGCGGGTGCGAGCAGTGTGGGTATGGCGCATGACGGAAAGGGGTGCGCGGCGGTACGGGAGACGGACGGGACTGCGGCAACGGTTCCACCATGCATGTCGGCGGCCTGCATTGCCGGCACTTGTGTTTCCGATCCGGAAAACACGAACCGTAGACGGGGCGGAGACCACCGCAGCCATCACGGCCCTCTTGATGGTCCAACCTCACGTCCTCGCGCGACGAAGCCGGGTGGCCGGCGGCGATGGGGAGAGCCGGATCGGATCGGGTGCAGCCGCCGCACCCGATCCGACCACTTGTGCAGTAGAATCCCCTGTCATAGGCGTCCGCTGCGCCGTCGTACGGCAGAAACTCGTCACAGGCCCGCATGTCCAGCTCCATTGATCAGGAACTCGAAACCCTCATCCGCGCCCGCTACCCGTTGATCTACATCGTGTCGTGGGAAGAGAAGCGGGTGGAGGATACCATTCGCGCGATCAGCGCCAATCGCGGCAAGCGCATGTTTGTCTGGACCGTGACCCAGGGCCTTGTCACCTCGCCGACGGCGAAGGATAAGCAGACACGACTCCCCTCGGCGGTGCTTGATGCAGTGGAACAGTCGAACGAACCCGCCATTTTCGTGCTCAAGGATTTCCACGCCTTCATCACGGACACGGAGATCACACGCCGGCTCCGCGATCTGACCTATGCGCTGAAGACAAGCTACAAAACACTGGTCATCCTGGCGCCCACGCTGAAGCTCCCGCCCGAGTTGGAGAAGGACGTAACCGTGGTGGACTATGCTCTACCGAGCGTGGAAGACTTGGACCGGCTCCTGGAGAACATCATCCAGTCCGTCCGCAACAACACGCAAATCAATGTCAAGCTCACCGCCGAGGAGCGCGAGCACCTGCTCGAGGCGGCGCTGGGGCTCACGGCGAATGAGGCGGAGAACGTCTTCGCGCGCAGCCTGGTGGAGCGCCGGGAATTTGATGTAGATGTGATCCTCACCGAGAAGGAACAAATCATCCGCAAGAGCGGGATGCTGGAGTACTTCCGTGTGGCGGAGGGCATGGCGGATGTGGGCGGGCTGGATGTCCTCAAGGAGTGGATGAGCAAGCGCACCCAGGCGTTCGGCCAGAAGGCGCGGGACTTCGGGCTCCCCGCGCCGAAGGGTATCCTGCTGCTCGGGGTCCAGGGGTGCGGGAAGAGTCTCTGTGCCAAGGCCGTGGCAAGCCAGTGGAAGCTGCCGCTGCTGCGTCTGGACGTGGGCCGCATCTTCGGCGGCATTGTCGGCCAGAGCGAAGACAACATGCGCCGAGCGATCCGCATGTCCGAGTCCATAGCGCCCACCATTCTGTGGCTGGATGAGTTGGAAAAGGGGTTTGCAGGCACGCAGTCGAGCGGCATCTCGGATGGGGGCACGACCGCGCGCGTGTTCGCGAGCTTCATCACCTGGCTCCAGGAGAAGACGAAGCCGGTATTCGTGGTGGCGACCGCTAAACGGATCGAAGACCACCCACCGGAACATCTGCGCAAGGGCCGCTTCGACGAGATCTTCTTCGTGGATCTCCCGGGACGAGCCGAGCGCCTGGATATCGTCCGCATCCACATTCGCAAGCGCAAGCGGGATCCCGAAACCTTCAACCTGGGCGAACTCGCCGACGCGTCGGACGGCTTCAGCGGCGCCGAAATCGAACAGGCGATCGTGGCCGCCATGTTCGACGCCTTTGACGCGGGCCGCGATGTCTGCCATGCCGACGTGCTGCGCGGCGTGCAGGCGTCCATCCCGCTGAGCCGCACCATGCGCGAGGACATTGAAGCCCTGCGCGACTGGGCCAGCACTCGGGCACGAAACGCCTCGAGCGACGCCCGGCCCGTGGTCACAGAAGGCTTCCAGAGCTACGAATCGCTCACGACCCCACCCGCGGCCGCGCCGAGCATCAGCGCGACCACGCTGTCCGGCGGGGGTTAGAACCCAGAACTGCCGGAGGAGCGCGCCTTCGCAGTCCGGCGACTCACGGTCGGGTCTCCAGAGCCAGGCCACGGTTCGTCGTCCCGCGCAGGAACGAACAACGCACGCGGTCACCCACCACCAGGTCGGTGATCGCGGCGACATTCCCATTGCGTAGAATGGTCGCGTTAGCGTCCAGCACGATGGTCTCGCCCCGGGTGCGTGTCTGCACCACCACTGTGCGCGTGCCGGCGGTGATGGTGGTGACCGCACCTACAGCCAGGGTGCCGGCCGCATTTGCCCCCAGGATAATCAGTCCCCGGGGTTCGTAGACCACTGTGATCGGGAGGCCGGTGTTGGTCAGCACAGTGCGGTTGGTGAGGGGAATCCCATCCAGATTGATGCGGCTCAGCGTGTCCAGACGTAAAGCGAGCTGCCCCCGCCGGAACTTGAGCTCAAACGTAGTGGCCCCGACTGCACCGACGGCGCCCCGCTGCTTTGTTTCCCGCGAGATGTCGATCCGCGCAACCTCCAGCGTGTCGAACCGGTAGCGGACGGTAATGGTGTCGTTCGCCACCAGGTCCCCGGTGGTAGCATTGCGGCTATTCAGGAACACGAGCGTGCCGGCCACCACACGGAGCGAGCGGAGACCCAACCCGGTATTCACCGCCAGCACTCCGGAACTGGCGGTGAAGCTCGTGAACTGCCCACTGATGACGGTGAGGCTCTGGAACGCACCGAGGGGCGCAGCGGCAACCAGCAGAAGCAGCGCGGCAGCAGGCAGCAGCGACAGAAAACGCGCACGGCGGAGGGGCATGGTACTTGCTGATCGTGTCCGAGCGATGAAAGGGACAGAGGCGGACGGGCGCGGATGTAGCACATAGGGGGACGCAGTAGGCTGCATCCTTGCCCCCGAACTCATCGTTACTCCTGCCGCATGGAGTTATGACGCACGGGATGTCCCGCTGGATCACGAAGTTTCGCTGTCAAGTCTGGAGACCCGCGTCGCGGCCCCTGAAAACGCCGGCACGTCCGGCCGTCCCGGCGGCCGCCGCGACCATTCGCTCGGCATCCCGGTCCGATGCCCCGCCGGCAATGCCGAGCGTGGGCACGAGGACCCGACCTGCGATCCCCTCGCAGCGTGACGCACCAGTGGTCACCCGGCATCCGGTACCCACCGCCGTCGGAGCAGGCCAGCAGGACATTGTTCACCCGGTTCCCCCGCAGCGCATGCGGTGGAACCGGATTCCGTCGAATGTGCTGCGAAATCGAGCCCTCGCGCCCGTGTCACGAACCCAGGTCCCGCCCCAACGCCGCCTCTAGCTCACTCGCGGCACAGCCGATGGTGCCCGGAAACTGTGCCAGGAGCGCCGCCGCTTTCTCCGCAGGTCCGCCCACGAAGTACAGCGGAATACTCCGTCGCTTCTTCGTCTCGCGCCACCACTCAGCCACAGCGCGCCCGTGCGACGGCAGGCGATCCAACGAAACGATGACCGCGTCCGGCAGCGATCCCTCCATCCGGAAGTGGCTTCCGGAGCTCCAATGCCCGATCACTTCATGACCGGCCAGGGTGAGCCGGTCGCTCCGTTCCCGCAGTTCGGCTTCGTGCCAGTGGACGTACACAATGCGCGCCATGCCGCACTCCATGACTCCGCCGCCACCCAGGCAGAGCAGTTTCTCCGTCATTTTCGGACTCATGCGGCGGTTCGGCACAGGAACCGGCAGCAAAATGTCGAATAGACCACGTACGAATCGCGAGTGGCAGGGAGCAGGCTGCGGGGAATGCGGAGCCGTAAGTCCCGATGTCCATCTCGGCCGTCCGAACCCTGCCCGCAGTGTCCTGATCCATCCACCATGCCTCGCCCGGTCTTCTTCGCCGCCGATGCCCGCGACACCGATTCGGGTCGCACGGCTCTTGTCGTGCAGACGTGGCGGCACACGCGTGAAGGAGAGGGGTCCTACCAGTTCGCTCCGTCCGACTGGCACGAACTACGCAAGCAGACCGACGCAGAAATCAAGCGGGAAATTCTACGCCACCTCCAGAAAACAGTGGTGACCGTGGTGCTGGTAGGTGACGAAACTCACGCCCGGCGGTGGGTGCGGCACGAGATTCTGCGCACCCTGGAACTGGGGCACGGACTCCTGGCGGTGCAACTCCCCCCCGAACCGGACACGTCACGCGGTCACCTGCCCGAAAACCCGTTGGACCAGATCTACTTCCAGGTGGACTACGCCCGGCAGGCCATCCTCCTCTGGGAGTGGGATCGCAAAACAAACCGGTGGACTCCCCCGGAAGACGTCGCCGCAATCCCCCTGGCGCGCGTGAAGTACCCCATTGAGCGGGCGGAAGGTCTGCTTTCCAATGCGTTCCACACGTACGACTGGCTCGCGCTGAACGGAACCCAGAACTTCGGCCGATGGGTAGAACTCGCCGCACGCTACGCCCGGCAGTAGCACCCGAGAGTTCTACCCAGTTTCTACCCAACCGCGCAGGAACCGGGTCCGCGTGGATCACCACAGGCGCCGCACGCGCCGACCGGGCCTCGCTCACGTGGGGCCGTCGCAGGCCCCTGCGACCCGACGGCGAAGACCGAGAGCAGGCGGGCGAGATCCTGCGAGTTGCAGTCCGGACATTCCGGTGCGCGCGACTGAGTGACCAGCGCTTCGAACTGCGAAGCGCAAGACCGGCAGCGGTACTCAAAGAGGGGCATTTCAGGTCTCCTCGACTTCTCGATGCGGCGCGTAGCACAGACCCCACCGGCGACTAACCGTAGGCTCCGTGGGGCAGGAATCCGAGCAGGCGGCGCAGACGCGGATCTGCGTCCTGATAGACGTGTTCCGGCATCTGGTAGTTCATGAACGGATAATACTTGTGGCCGATCAGGCGGCGGGCGTACGTGCATTGCGCCATGTAGCGAGTGCGGGTTCCCAGGTTCTGGCCGCCGCGGTGCCACACCTGGCAGTTGAACATCGTCACGCTCCCGGCCGGCCCCAGATTGTGGGCGATCTGCGGTTCCCACTCGGTTCCTTCGATTGAGGCCGGGGGGCGCCGCCCGAGCAGGTGTGAGCCCGGGATCACCTGCGTTCCGTCATCTTCCACTTCGGTCACGTCGGTCAGATAGTAGTTGGCGGTAAACACCAGGACCGGCAGGCGGATGTTGGTGGGGGGCTCGCCGTGCAGTACCTGGTAGTGGGGGGCGTCGTCCTGATGCCAGGTGGTGATGCCCTTGCCGGGGTGCGTACGGAAATTGTTGTTGTGGATCACATGGCAGGGGCCATCAATCAACGCCTCGGCGAAACTGACGATCGGCTCGAGGTCGAACAACCGGACATTCGCCCGGCTGCCCTCGAAGGCTCGTTCCACAATCTCGATGATCCCGCCCAGCGGTCGCTGCTGCTCCTCGATCATCCGATCCAGATCCGCGCGCAGTTCGTCACACCACTCCTGCGGCAACACCCGCGGCAGGAACAGGTAGCCATCCCGATGGAATTGTTCGACCCACGCCTGAATCTGCTCGTCCGATACCGTTTTCCCTGCCGGAAAAGACGCCGTCGTCTCCACTCTACTCCCCCCACGGAACGCTCTTAGGCCCGCACTCTCCTGTGTCGCGGACCCTTCGTTATTCACTATTCCCCCGTGGCGCGTCACCATTCGTACTTTCCCCGGATCGCTCGGAACCCCCGGCGGGCACTCGCGGCGGTGCTCGCACGTGGCGCCGGCGACCAGGAGTACGTTGGTGAGCCGGTGCACCGTTGCCAGGGTTCCATCAGAGCGACGTGGAGTCTCCGAACTCCGTTTCGGCGATCCACCACCAAGACCGTCCGAAACGAAGTTCGGAGACTCCGTGGGTGAGGAGTACCGTGATGCTACCAACTATCACGCTCCGAAACGGAGTTCGGAGACTCCACGTGGGCCTCACCTTGCCGTCCAGCCGCCGTCTACCGGGAGCACCACCCCGGTCACAAAACGGGCTGCATCAGACAGCAGGTAGAGGGCGGCGGACGCGACATCATCCGCGTCGCCGAAGTCACCGGTGAGGGGTTGCAGTTCCGGCAGCATTCCCAGAATGGTGGGGTCAGATTGCGCCCGCAGGCTCATGGGGGTCCGGATGAGGCCGGGGCAGAGGACGTTCACCCGGATGTGTTCCCGCGCATACCGCACGGCCATTGCCCGGGTGAGGGCGATCACGGCCCCTTTGCTGGCAGCATAGGCGTGAGTGTCGAACAACTCATGCCCAACCAGCCCGAGGACCGACGCCAGGTTGACAATACTCCCTCCGCCGGCCCGGCGCATGGCCGGGATCACCGCACGGCAGGTGAGAAAGACGCTGCGCAGGTTCGTCTCCAGGACGCGATCCCACGCTTCCGGGGCGCAGGTGTCCACCGGGCCGTCGCCGAAGCGGCGGCCGCTGATCCCAACCCCATTGAACAGGCAGTCCACGCGGTCGAACCGGGCCTCGACAGCAGCAAATACCCCTTCGACGGCACCCGGGTCGGTGACGTCGAGGCGTTCTTGCAGCGCAGCGGCAGGACAGGCGGTCGCGAGACGCTCGCGGTCCTGGTCCAGAGCCACCACCAGGGCGCCCGCCGCTACGAATCCACGTACGGCCGCAGATCCGATCCCTCCGGCGGCCCCGGTAACCAGCACCACCTTCCCTTCCAACGCACGGGCAGCGCAGGTTTCGAGTTTCACGGCTCGAGCTTCGCCCCGGCGGAGGGATGCAGTTCAGGAAGCGCTGCGGCGCGCCAGAATCCCGGCGAGAATATTGTCGAGCTTGCGGGCCTTCTCCAGCAACTCAGGGTTGCGGCCCCATATTTCATCCGGCCGCCCATGCTGCTTTTGGAACGCTTCTTCGATCTCCCGGGTAAAACCCTGAATGACCACGAGTTCCATCGGGTTGGCGCTGGAGGAAAACTGGTAGCGCTCGAATCCCGGACCCAGCACCTTAAAGGGCTGGTCTGCCGATTGGGGTACCGTTTCGAGCGGGGAACGGCGCCGGGGCTGGGGATTAGGATTATTTGCCGGCTGCGGGGGACCGGGCTTACGACGGCGGGCGGGTTGGATGGGGGGGCGTCTTGGTTTGTTCATACATCTCCCTGGAGGATCCGAGCCACGGGCTGTTCCTGCATCTCCCTGGCGGGTCCGAGCGACGGACAGCTCCTGGCAGTATAGCACACGCCGTCCGATTTGGGACGACCGGAACGGGTGTGACCAGGATTCGTAGGTAGGAAAAAGGAGTCATCATCCCCGGTTCCGGCGAACCTTTCGGTGTCAACGACAAGGAGGAACCGGAGATGACAGCAGTACTTTCGGCAGAACAGGTAGTGAGCCTGCAACGGACGG
>SYMT01000385.1 GCA_005805375.1 Actinomycetota bacterium | reverse complement strand
TCCGCTGCCGCCCGCCCGATCCCCCGCGCCGCCCCCGTCAGCAGCGCCACCTTGCCCGCCAACCTCATCCTTTCCCCTCCGTCTCTCGCCCCGAGTAGGCGGCCTCCACCCGGTCCATCCAGCGCTGGACCTGGAGCGCATCCTGGTATGTGGCGCCGATGGGCACCGGCTCGCGACCCCGCACGACCCGGCAGAAACAGCGCAGTTCCGCCGCCATCATACCGGTCGGGCCTTCCGGTTCGGCGCGAATCTCCAGCGCCATCGGCCAGCGAGCTTTGTCGTCCCAGACCTGAATCGGGCGCGGGTTCATTTGCATCCGGGCCGCCCAGCCGGGCCCGAAGACCTCGACCCGATCGTAGCCGTTTCCAGGCATCCCGGCGGGCGCGATGAACGAGGCTGTGTACTGACCCAGCAGGCCGCCGGCCCACCGCAGGTGCGCGAGAACAAGCGCCGGATGTCCGGCCGCATTGTTTGCAACAGAGCCCGAGAATGCCTCCGGTTCCTCACGGTTCAGCAGCGCCTGCGTGGCGTAAAGGTCGTGCACCATCGTCAGGTGCATCGGGTTCTCACCCGGAAACCGGGTCTGGTTGAGCAATGGCCGGTGGCGCACCCAGTCCATGAACTGCGGGCGGCCCCGGCCCCGTACCTCGTCGTGGAGCTGGCGGAACTCGCTGTTGAACAGCACGATGTGGCCCAGCATCAGGTTGGACGAATCGGGCGCCACCCACGGCGCCAGGCTCTCCGCTTCCGCCAGGCTGGCGGAGACCGGCTTCTCCAACAGCACGGACTTCCCGGCGGTGAGCAGCGTCCGCGTGATCGGCACGTGGGCGGCGGTAGAAGTCGCCACCACCCAGGCGTCCGCCCCGGACTCGGATATGGCCCGGTCCAGGTCCAGCCAGCCGGGAATGCCCGGAACCTGCCGGGCGAACAGGTCCAGGCTTTCCTGCCGCCGTGCCACCACGGCCACCAACTCTGCTTCCGCAATCCCGGCCAGGGTCGCGGCATGCTGCCGCCCGAACCCACCCAGGCCGATCACTCCGATTCGTACCGGTTCCATCGTTCTATCTTTCCAGGTAAAAGGCGCCCTGCCGTCGCGCGGGGACACCCGACAGCAGGGAGGGTCCTTCTTCCGCCGGCCGCCTCAACCCCGCCGCCGGCATCCTTCCCCATCTACGCGTCCTTCACATCGCGGTCGGCACTCTTCGAAAAGAGGTACTGATCGCCGATGTACTTCAGGATCACGCGGCCGACCTTCGGGTCGGTACGCTCGCGCAGGGGCCGCACGACCACCCCTTCGCGGATGTGGCTGCCCGGCAGAGTGGTGTTGCCCATCGAGAGCGTGCGCACCTGCTCCAGCATGTATTCCCCCTGAAAGAGCGGCGGCGCGGTCTCCACCCCGTGGTTCTCGCAAAGGCCGATAAAACGATCTGCGTCTACGTATTTCCCGTCCAGCAGCAGATCGAAGGCGCGGTAGCCGAACCGCCCCTGCTGCCCATAATGCAGGTCCTGAATTGCGGACCCGAAGACCTCCCCGAAGAGGATACACTGCCGGTGCAGCGCCCCGAGAGCCTCGACCAGCCCCCGGACTCCCGGCAGCGTGGTGGGAAACCAGTACGGGTTGCGCGCCATGTTTGCTTCCCCCTCCGGCCATTTCCGCCGCAGACCCATGGAACCGGCCATCCACTCCCCCTCGATCAGACCCACACGACTGTTCGTTCCGTGAATCTTCTCGGTAACGACGACTTCTTCTCCGGGAACGAGCACTCCCGGGAAATTGCGCAGGTTCTCCACATCGGTGTAGGGGATGAAGAGCGGGTGCCCCACCTCTGCATCGCCCGCCGTAGGCCGGAGTGGGGGAACGTACTTGACGATCCCGTAGTGCTCACGAACGTTCTGCCCTTCGACCCAGCCCGCATCTTCCACCGCCACGATCACGCCGAACGACGGCTCGCCCCGCAGGCGCGCGCACCGCACCCGGCCCGCCGGCGTATCCTTCGGATCGGGGGTCGCCCTGACGGCCAGGTACTTCGTGATTCCCCACCGGTCCGCGTGCCGGATCGGGATCATCGAGTCGATGGGAATGTAGGTGACCAATTGACCCTCCCGATATCTGCCGAGCGGGACCACACACTGCCACCCCTTGATCTGGGCCAGTTCCAGTGCGTCCGCATTGGGATGGGCCTCGATGCGCTCGATGCGACACACTTCGACGATGCACTCCGCCATGGTTCCTTCTCCTCGTTGAGAGAACAACACAGCCCGATCCGGGGAGCCGGATCGGGCTGCGATGCAGAAGTTCGGGCTACTCCCGGGCTGTTAGCCGCTCCGATCCGATGGCCCCCTGCCGAGATCCCGATCCGTTCCGGCGCCTGCCCCAGCGCCAGCCCCCGGGAACGCCGGCATCTGGCCCGCCCGCAGGACGCACCGGTGTGAAGACGACGCAATCTAGGCGCCGCTGGAACCAAGTGCGGGGTACGGTGCGCACTGCGGTGATCATCAGGAGAGGCAGTCGGCTGTGTTGTGTTGAGATGTGGTGATTATCCCAGGAGGTCTGTGGGCTGTCAAGGCAGGCGGCAGTCCGAACATCGGGGACTCCGGGGACAGCGCAAACCACCCGGCTGGGCTGCTCCAGCCCGCCACTACACCGCGCGGGCCGGGTGTCCGGAAAAGCCTTCCGGTCACCCGCACTGTCCCGCGCAGCCCCTCGCAGGGAGTCTGCCGCGCCGGATCCCGATCCGGCGGCACACTCCGAGATCCGGGCAGCACCCTCCGATCTTCCGCAAAATCGAAGCACCCGGAGATTCCAGGCAACCCGGCGCCCGATCGCCGGGTCATAGTTCCCGGCTCCGTGGCCCGGCCCCTTGCTGCGACCACTCGTCCGAAAGTGAGAACCCCTATGACCCACTGCTCCCGTCGCCGACTTTTCTCGTTTGCGCTGCTGAGTGTACTCCCTGTCGCCGCCCTTGCCCAGGACGGCTCCTCACGCGAGGACCGCAAGTCGCAGGGCCTCAAGGAAGCCCTCCGCGTCGGCATCGGCAATGCTGTGGACCTGGCCGGCCGCGTAGATGGTTTCTTCAAAAACAAGACGATCAAGATCCTGATGCCCAAGAAGCTCCAGACCCTGGAAAAGGGACTGCGCGCCCTCGGCGCGGGCAGGGACGTGGATGACTTCGTCCTGCGCATGAACCGTGCCGCCGAGCAGGCGGTGCCCGAAGCGCGCAGCATCTTCGGTGATGCCCTGCGCGAAATGACCATCCAGGACGCCGTGAAGATCCTCACCGGTGGCGACACATCCGCCACCCAGTATTTCCAGAGGCAAACCTCGGATCGTCTCCGCCAGAGCTTCGCCCCCATTGTTAGCCGTACGATGAACGAAGCCGGAGCCACGAAGCAGTACAAGAAGCTGACGGACAAGTACCGATCTTTCCCGCTGGCGAAAGACATGGTCGTGGACATTGATGATTACGTGCTGGATGGGACACTGCGCGGGCTGTTCCAGGTGATCGGCGACGAGGAACGGAAGATCCGACGCGAGCCCGCTGCCCGGGTGAGCCGCATCTTGCGTGACGTGTTCGGAAACCTCTGAGCGCGGCCGGGTCACGGGCATTCGGACGGGGCGTTCGTCCTCGGCATCCGTTCCCAGCCGATCCCAGGGCTGGATTGGATTGCCCTTTCGGAGCGACCTGCGTGATGCAGGTCCGGGCGCCCCTTGGGCGTGGCGCCCGGCGTGGCTCAGGTGCGGCGTGCCGTGCACTTTGGGGGGACCACTTGCTGACGCGCGTGGCTCAGGTACGGAGGAGCGTGCGCTTTGGGGGGGACCACTTGCTGCGCCCAGTGGGGACCACTTGCTGACGCGCGTGGCTCGGGTACGGAGGAGCGCGCGCTTTGGGGGGCCACTTGCTGACGCCCAGTCAGGGTGAACGCATCTAAATCGACAGAATTTGGGCGAGATAGTCAACATCCCAGGCGGCGCGGAGGCGCCGATTCTTCACGCCGAGACGGCGGGAGCGGTCCTGACGCAGCAGATTCACCGACAGACGCCGCAGCGTCGCC
>SYMT01000384.1 GCA_005805375.1 Actinomycetota bacterium | reverse complement strand
GCGGTAACTTGGAGGAGGGCAGTGGCGGCGGCAGTGAGTTCCATAACACCATGACGTACATGATTCCGTCCAGTTGTGTCCTCTCAGATGCCGCCGTGTCTCCTCACGGGTGGGAGGATTAATTCTGCTCGGTTCCCTGAATGGCACTGTAGTCGGTAGTGGTGACGGAGGTGGTGGCGCCGACAGGTGCAAAGCGCGGCACGAAGCGGCGAACACCCATCTCGTACGCCCCCCCGGCTGTTTCCCGCGCCCCCGTAACCTGCAACTTGTGCAGACCGGCCCGCGGAGTCCGGTAGAGGAGCAGCGCGTCCTGTATCCCGGGGTGTACATCGTCGTTCGCAGCGACCACCTTGCCGTCGAGGGCGAGCACGCGAATGACCGGATCGAAGGCCTGCGACTTGACACTAACCAGGACCACTTCGCCGGCCTTCAGATCCGCCGGCCAGTCGTCCTTCGCGCCGGGACTCAGCAGTTGCTTCCGGGTGACGACATCCTGATCCGGGAGCGGCGCCCCGCCGCCGCCGCCGAACCCGCCGCCCAAGCCCCCGCCTTGCGCGGCGCCCACCGCCGTCGCCAGGAGCAGCCCCAGCGCACCGGGAGTGGCCCACCCGAGAATCCGCCTGTTCATTCTGCGCGTCTCCTTCCCGATTCGCTGGCCCGGATATCGCCTGCCGGCGTGCACGTCCGTAGGTTAGACGCGGGACGGACGACCGAAGGTGTATCTCCTGTGTTCCAGGTTCAGGCGGGCAAACGCTTTCCGGCCAAAACAACGAAACTCCAGTGTCGCGCGCGATACCTCGAAAGTCGCCCCCGGACTGGTCTCCTCCGGCCCCGGAAGCACCCGCCCCCGTACCCGAGCCACGCACGTCAGTAAGTGGCCCGCCTAACAGTCGCGCGCCCTCCGAAGAAGGACCAGCGATCCCGGTACGCGAGGGATGGAAATCACCCCGTGCGCCCGCCACACCTCTCCGAAGCACCCGCCCCAGTACCCGAGCCACGCACGCCAGTAAGTGGTCCACCTAACAGTCGTGCGCCCAGGCGCACTCCTCTCCGGCGCCGGATGATACCCCAGGAGAGTGAAACCCCTGGACCCGGAAATGGTCCAGCACGATCCCGGGCTCAGAAGTCCGGGCCAACGGTGACGGGGCGGCGACCGTTGACGGCCTGGGGATCGTCCTCTTTGGCGGGGCTGCCGACGCTGGAGAGACGATAGCGGGTTCCCCGGACCTCGTATTGCAGCGGGGCGCCGTTGAACGGGTCTATCGCCAGATCGCCCAGACGGAGGCCGGCAAGGGTAGCCGGTGGGGACTGGGTCTCCCAGCGGTAGCGGCGGATGGCGGCGTGACAGCCGAGAATCCGAACGCGGGCGGCTGCCTCTCCGTAGCGATGGACGACACTGGTGAATGCAGGCAGGAACTGCCGCGCCAACGTGGCGGCAAAGGAGCCGTCTTCGCCCACCTCCGGCAGTTTCTGCTCCCATAGCGGCTTTCGTAGTTCCACGCGCAGGTCGTCGTAGAAACGGTCCAGGCGGCGCGCGGAGTCCCGGGCCAGGTTGTCGAGAAACAGCGGATCGGCCTGGGCCCGTCGGAGGAGGTCCTGGGACGCCGCATCGGGGGAGTCGAGGCCCATGTCCTTGAGGAACCCCAGGCCCCGGGCGCGAAATTGCTGGGCCATCGTCGCAAGGAACTCGCGGCCGGCGCGCTGCTCGGTCTCAATCATCCGCGGCAGCGCCGTGGGCTGCGCGAGCCATTCCAGGCAAGTCCGGTAGAGCAGGTCGCAGTCGCGGAACGAGAGCTGATCCAGGTGATCCCCCAATCCGCGGATTCCCATACTGCTAATGGCGATTCCGACCAGCCCCGAGATCAGCGTATCGGTCTGGATGACCTGAGCGAAGCGGAGGAACACCCGCGAAGCCTGAATGGCATCCGGAATGCGCCCGTCCGCCAGGAGCACGTACTGCTCGATCATGAGCAGCCGGGCGAGGCTGCGAAAGTGCGCGAACTCCGGGAGCAGCGTCGTGAAGTCCAGCTTCTCGCGCGGGGACGTGACCGGACGCGAGATGCCCTGTCGGATGAGTTGTTGGACCCGGCGTAGACTCGCGTCCGCGAGCACCCGACGCCGCTCCGTCAACGTGAGGCGCCCCTGGTCCACCGCCGGCTTGTGGCGCGACCGGCTGTACAGTTGGGCCGCCAGCACCAGGTCCTCGTAGCCATTCTTTCCGGTAGGGTTGGGGATGACCTGACGAAAGAGGTCGGCGGCCTCGGGGGGCCTGGCCTCCTGGGCGGCGATGGCGCCGGCGAGGAGGGAGGGCGCTCCGGCGGCGAGGAGGGCGAGACGGCGGTGCATGGTGAGGTCTGAGGAATGTCGGGTGGCGCGGGAATCTCATTCATGAAACGGCAGTGAGCGACAACGGTTGCGGTCGGCAGGAGAATCTCTCGTGTACCGCTAATGACTGAGCAGCCGGCAGATGCACCGGGTGAGGGGACGCCACACGTGTCTGGGAGCGCCGGACGGCTGGAAGTGATCACGGGCCCGATGTTCAGCGGCAAGTCCACGGAGTTGCTGCGGCGGCTGCGGCTGGCACAGGTCGCCCGCAAGAAGACCGCAGCCTTCAAGCACGCTTCCGATGTGCGCTACTCCGACGACCAGATTGCCACCCATGCGGAGCAGCGCGGCTGGGCGATGGGCGTCTCCACCGCGCGCGAGATCCTGGAGGCGTGGCACGCCCGCGGCGCACAGGTGATCGGCATTGACGAGGCGCAGTTCTTCGGCGAAGAGTTGATCGAGAGTGTCGAGGTGCTCCTCCAACGAGGACGCCGCGTCATCGTAGCGGGACTGAATCAGGATTCGTTTGGAAGGCCCTTCGGCCACATGCCGGAACTGCTGGCCCGTGCGGACGCGCTCTTTCTCACCACCGCTGTGTGCATGGTATGCGGAGACGAAGCGACGAAGACGTTCCGGAAGCCGGGGATTGGGAGCCAACAGGTGCTGGTGGGGGCAGAGCAAGAATATGAAGCCCGCTGCCGCGCATGCTGGGTAGCGGGCGAGCGGGCCAGGGCCGGACCCGGTGATGGTGACTTCTGAAATGAAACAACTGTGATGCCTATCTCGTCGAAAACCCAGGTCTTCTGCGTGCTCGGGCACCCGATCGGACACTCACTCTCCCCGGCAATGCAGAACGCAGCACTCGCCGAGATGGGAGTGGATGGGGTGTACGTCGCATTCGATGTGCATCCCGACGCGCTGGGCGCCGCGGTCGCGGGGCTGCGAGCACTGGGTGTGGTCGGAGTCAACTGCACCATTCCCCACAAGGAGGCGCTCCTATCTCTGGTGGATGCGCTTTCGGACGACGCCGCATGTATCGGTGCGGTGAACACGCTGGAACTGCGGGAGGGACGCTGCACGGGCCACAATACGGACGCGCCCGGGTTTCTCGCGGCACTGCGCGCGGAAGGGTTTGACCCGTCCGGCTGCAAGGCTGTCGTGCTCGGAGCCGGCGGCGCTTCCCGTGCGGTGATTGTTGCGCTGGCGCGGTGCGGCGCGGAAGTGCAGATCGTCAATCGGACGCACGACCGCGCGCAGGCGCTGGCGGAGCAGCTAAACGGACGCCTGGGGAGTACCTCGATCGAGGCAGTGTGCCGGGAGCCGGCGGCGCTGGGTTCGGCGCTCCGGAACGCCGATCTGCTCGTCAACACTACGTCGGTCGGCATGGCGCCGGAGGTGGATCGGATGCCGGCAATACCGGTCGAGGCGCTCCACAGCAAGCTGTTCGTGTACGATCTAATCTACAACCCGCTGGAAACCCGGCTACTGCGCACCGCGCGCGAGTGCGGTGCGAGGGGGCAGCACGGAGCCGGGATGCTGGCGCACCAGGGAGCGCTGGCACTTCAGCTCTGGACCGGAATCGCTGCCCCGGTGGCGCACATGGAGCAGGTGATCCTGAAAACACTTTCGGCCCGCGAGCAGGAACTCCGGGCCTCGTTGGACAACGGATAGAACCAGAGCGCGCGGTTTGACCCGCCGCCGAGATCAGGCGGGCGATTTCACGGCCTCGACAATCTTTCGGGAGAATGAGGGAAGCAGCATGGCGCAGACGATGACACGGCGAGACATCGCCGAACTCCTCGTTCAGGGACGGGTAATCAACCACGAGCAGGCCCAGCAGGCCCGGGAGATGTCCGGCAAGTCTGGGGTGGATCTGGGCAACGTTCTGACTCAGAATTTTGCCGTGAAAGCGTTCCAGGTGTTGCAGGCGAAGGCTTACCTGGCGAACATGCGCGCGTTCGATCTCTCTGCGAACCGACCTGATTCCAGCCTGATTTCGCTTGTTCCGGCCGGGATTGCACAGCGACATCAGGTGCTCCCGGTCGCGAAGACGAACCAGAACGGTCAGGAAGTCCTCGTACTCGCCGTCTCCGATCCGGGCAACGTCATGGCGGTGGATGAGGTGCAGGCAGCCACCAGGATGCGGGTCCAGACGGTACTCGCCGACCAACTTCTGATCGCCGAATTCGTGGAGCGCAACTACCCGTCCACTCCCGTGCCCACAGCAACGGAAGAAGCCACGCCGGCCCAGACGAACGCTTCGTCGAACTCCCTGGCCGGAGAGATCTCGTCCGCGGTGACCGACTGGGGTGGGCCCGGAGATCTGGATGCTGCGGACGCCCCGGACGACTCCGACGCAGTGCAGGGGCCGATCATCCGGATCGCTCACGCGATCATCCAACAGGCAGTGATCCAGGGCGCGTCCGATATCCACATCGAGCCCCAGGTGCGGAACGTACGCATCCGCTACCGCGTGGACGGGGTGCTGCACGAAGTGATGCAGCTACCAAAGATGATCCATCCGCCGCTCAGCTCCCGCTACAAGATCATGGCCGACATGAACATCGCGGAGCGGCGCGTGCCCCAGGACGGTCGTATCGGCATCTCCTTCCAGAACAAGGACTTTGACCTCCGGGTAAGCTGTCTCCCGACGCAGTTCGGTGAGAAGATCGTCATGCGGATCCTCGATAAGAGCAACGTGATGATCGGTCTGAACCGGCTGGGGTTCTTCCCGGACACACTCTCCGCGTTGGAAATCCTATTCAGCCAGCCGAACGGGATGCTGCTCGTGACGGGACCAACCGGGGCTGGGAAGTCCACCACACTCTACTCGGTGCTGAACCGAGTCAACTCGATCGAGCG
>SYMT01000383.1 GCA_005805375.1 Actinomycetota bacterium | reverse complement strand
GCGACTGCTTGATTGGTCCGGTGGAAGGCCGCCCACCCGAGCAGTCCGCAGACCGCGACGCCGGCGCCCGCCAGCCCGATCCACGCCACCCGGGCCTGGCGCTGCTGCTCTACTTCCCGGGCCACCGTCACCCGCGCCGGGGTCAGATTGAGTGTGAGGGCTGCCCCGCCCGCGGCCTGCACCGCGCAGCCGTAGGCCACTGCGTACCGGGCGTCCGCCGGATCATCCTCCCCGCACGGGTCGAGGAGGTGTACGGCCAGGTCAAGTCGCGCCGCTAGGCGACGTGCAGATTGCGGATCGGCGGCGCCTGCCCCGCACAGGTACAGACGCTGCAGCGTCAGGCCCCGCTCGTAGGCCAGCGCCTGGAGCAGATAGCGGGCCTGGCCGGAGAGCACCTCCTCCCAGGAGGTCGCCCCACCGGGAGCCGGCGCACATCCTGCAGGAATCGAATAGGCCGCCAGCGGTTTGCCCCGGTCATGCACAATCAGCTCGCTCCGGTCCGCCTCAACTTGAAGGATCGCACCCGCCCCATCGCGCCCCGGCTCGTGCAGTTGATGCACGGCGTTCAGTTGCGCAACGACCGAAACGGTAGCGCTCGCTGACACCCAGGATACCGCGTTCACGCGCTGCAGCGTCCGCTGAAGCACGTCCTGACGGGCCGCTCCGAGCAACACCTGGATCCGGGACTGGTCGGTCATCCCAAGCACCAGATGCGCCAGCGCCATGTCCTCGCGGGCGAGTGGGAGCACCGACTCGGCATCAAGCAGGACAACCCGCTCCAGGTTTTCATCCGTGGTCGGGGGAAGGGTGAGAATCCGCAGCGCCGCGTGCTCCAGCGGGACCGCGCAGGTGACGACGGCCGGCCGGTGCGGCAACCCACGATAGACCTTCGCCAGATCATCTTCGGCCGGTACCGTGTGCGCCCAGCGCACTGGAAACCGGGGGCCGCTCGCCTCCACCAACACCAGTCGGGACTCGCGCTCCAGCAGTTCAATGCCCAGGGTATAGCGGGTTCGCGCCATCAATTGTCCTGTCGCAGGCGGACGATCCGGCAGCGGCCGGTGGTCCGATCCAGGGTTGCAGTCAGATGCACAGCCAGATCCGATTCTCGTCCCGTGCCCTGGGAGACGACCTTTGCGGAGCCCAGGGACCGGACAGTGAACCGATCGCTCAGCACCGTCACCCGCTCCACGATTGCGCTGAACACATTCTGCGGAACTTCCGGCACTCGCAGCAGATCTCCACGAGAGCGAAACGGCGTAGTTTCCCGGTAGCTGACGATCGCCTGCGCCGCTGCCTCAGTCATCTGCGGTAGAGCGGACAGAACTGCGGGCGACGCAGTATTCAAGTTGATCGGTCCTTCCTGCGGGAGTGCGGCGGAGGGATCTTCGGCTCCGCCCCCTTCCGGACTGGGCGCCGCGGCGGCGGCGCCGCCCGGCCCCAGCAGAAAGCGAGGAACCGGGGGGGAGGAGAATGCCGACACGACCCGCGGTGACTGCCGTACATTCGCCGCGAGCCGCACGGACGGAGGCAACCAGAGAGCGCCTCCTCGGCCTCCCCCTCCGCTGCCGCCCCCAGGAGGTCCGCCCCCCCCGCCGGGGGTGCCGCCGGGGGCGCCGCCGCCGCCGGGGTTGCCCCCGCCGTCGGGAGTGGTTCCGGGCGGGCCGCCGGCGGCCCCGCCGGAGTTCGGCAGTGTGAGAATATCCGCCAGGAGGCGCACGGCATCGCGATTGTTGCCCACAGCCCCCCAGACCTCAGACCAGTTGCTGATATTCCGATTTTGCAGCACTCCGAGCGCGGAGGAGACCGGCGAGCCGCCGCCGCCGCCGCCCGTACGGAACTCACCGTTGCTGCTGGCGCTCTCCGTGTCACTGTCGTTCAACGCGTTCAGGCGGTCCTGCATTTCCTCGCGGGTGATGGTGGCAAGCGACACGCGCGGCATCCCGTCCGACGCGAGGCGCCGGGCCGCACTCCCCGCCGTAAAGAGATCCACCAACGGGGGCACCTCTGCGTCCGGTTGGCCCGAAGGCGGCGGCGCAGTTGCCGCCTGCCCCTGTTGGATGACCACCCACTGCTGGCGGAAACGATCGGCCGGACTCAGCCGCTCAATCCACGAACCCACCCCGTAGACCTGCTGCGGGAGGATCCTCTCGATGAGTAGCAGATCGTCCACCGCTTGAAAACCCGCGCCGCCGGCGTTTTGCGTCTGCGCGCCGCTCTGTGTTTGCCCGGTGGTCTGCGCCGGCAAGCCTGCCTGTCGCTGCAGGATCGCCGCAATCTGATCCTCGTCCAGCAATCGCTCCCCGATTTGGGTGAGCGCGGCGTTGTCCACCGTATTGAGATCCAGTCGGGAGCAGTCATCGCTGACCAGCGTGCGGTAACGGTAGTATTCAGCCTCGACCGAGAGCGGCTCCTGATCCGAGTCGAACACCTCCCAGGACTGTCCGGGCGCGGAGAAGTACTCCTGTGCCTGGTCCAGTTCTGCCGCCGCGCGCTCAATCCCGGCATAAGCCGCATAATAGGCTCGGGTTTGAGCGTCCGCATTCAGGGCGGCACGGGTATCCAGTTCCACTTCGTACGACAACCCCAGTGCCACCGCGACGATCAGCACCAGGACCCAGATGGTGAGCACCAGGATCAGTCCCCGTCGTTTGCGTGTCATGCTCCCCCTCCGGCACCGCCGGTTCCCGCAGCGGCGTCTGTAGCGCCCGCGGGGGCGTCTGTAGCGCCCGCGGGGGCGTCTGCCCCGCGGGCCGCAGGCAAATGGAACACCCAGCTTTCCTGGCGCGGCTCCGCGCGACCGTTCGGGTCCTCGAAAAGCAGGTCCATGCGCACGGCGTCGGGCAACCCTGTCTCCCCCTCCCAGGTTTCCACCCAATTCTGTTGGGAAAGACTGTAAAAGAGGAAGGTAACTCCGGTAACTCCGGGGAGCAATGGCGTAGAGCGGGTATCGGTGTTCTGGCCCGAAGGGTCGGGCGCAGCGGGTTGCCCGCTGCCGTCATCCGGAAGAGGATAGGGCGTCTCGAATCGCCAGAGCGTGGGCGCCTCGGTCCGGGGATCCGGCATCACCGCGTACTGAACGAGAACAGTCTCATTCGCCACTCGTCCGGCAAGAAGCGGATCGCCCACCGCGGAAGCCAGTTGCAGCACACTGCTGCCCGCGGCAGCCGGGGTAGCAGCAATTCCGAAAAGCAGACCGGTGTCGTCAGGAGGCAAGACCGAACTGTGCAGATCCCGAGCGATCACGTCGTATGCCCGGCGAAGTCCTGCAGCCAGCCGGAGATGTGCGTGGATTCGCTCTCTGGCGACCGCCGCGGCGCGAAATGTCTGAGCGACCAGGGTTGCCAGCATCGCGACCAGCGCCATCGCGACCAGAACTTCAATCAGGGTGTAGCCGGGTCGCCTCCCAGCTCGCAGGATTCCGGCGCCGGGCACAGGCTCCGTTCCGG
Source organism: Actinomycetota bacterium (assembly GCA_005805375.1). Classification (GTDB taxonomy): domain Bacteria; phylum Armatimonadota; class SYMT01; order SYMT01; family SYMT01; genus SYMT01. The sequence continues at coordinate 3,726 of SYMT01000383.1, read as the reverse complement.
CCCGTACCGCATTGGGCGTCTGCACACCGCGGGTTGGTCCCTTCGGCGCCATCGCCACGCTCACTGGGCGCCTCCAGGAGATGAACTCGTCGTGCCGTCCGTCGCCGGCTGAGGATCCTGGAGATCCGGGCGGCGCAGTGCCGACAGGCTGACGGACAGCCCGGTAACCCGATTCTGCGCACGCACGACCACGCTCATCAACAGCGGGTTCTGGCTCTCCTCGACCACGGCATCCCAGTCATAGTCGGTAGTTTGGTCCACACCCTGTCCGGTATCGGTCCCCACCTGCAGCACTGGTTGCTTCAGCACTTCATCCAGCTTGGAACGGGCGAACAGCAAGGCGCGCGTACGATCTTCCACCCGCTGCGTCGTCGCGGCGCTGTTTCCGATGACCGCAAGGCCGGCGACCACCCCGACAGCCAGTAGCCCTGCCGCAACCAGAACTTCCAGAAGAGTAATACCGCGTCGCATCAGCGCAGCTCCTCCGGCGTCAGTTCGCGGATTTCGCCGGTGAGCGGATCTACGATCAGACCGCGTATGTTCCTGTCTGCATCCTCCACCAGAATGCGGGCCCCATCACTGCGGCCCTCCGGATAAAAGGTGAGCGGCGAGTCGGAGGAGCCGGCTCCCAGGGGAGCCCCTGCACCCCCGGGGGCACTGGAGTCGAATCCCAGTGGGGCAAGTTCCCAGGCAGTGACGTTCAGCCACTGCGGGAATTGCTCCCGCAGCGCAGGCTCGGGCTCCGCGCCGGCCTGGCCGCCCGCCGCGGCGTTCATTTCCTCAAAGCGCACCGGCAGCACCACCAGCTCGCGAGTATCCGAATCCATCGCCACCTGCATGCGGCGCCCGGTGGCGATCGCCCGCGAACGCGCGAACTGGAGGTCACTCCGCAGACTACTCATCACCGCATCCAGGCGCGCCCGGCCGAGCGCCGTCACAAAACGGGGAATCGCGATGAACGCGAACAGCGCCAGGATCGTAAGGACCACAAGCAGTTCGGTCAGCGTATGTCCCCTGCGGCGGAACGGCCGGGCAGGGAGCGTCATTGCTGTGACTGCGAACTCGTGAGATCTGCGTCCGGTCCGGTGCCCTGTTCACGCCCGTCTTTGCCCAGCGAAGCGACGAAGTAGTCCTCTCCATTCGGTCCGGGCGCCTGATAGACGTACGGGTTCCCCCACGGATCGAGCGGAATCGTGGTCGTGTCCTGCAGGTACGGGCCCTTCCACTCCCGCGGTCGTGGCGAAGAGGTTGGTTCGACGATCAGGGCTTCCAGCCCCTGCTGCGGGCTCGGCGCTTCGCCATTGTCCAGCGTGTAGAGCTGCAGGGCCTGCTTGAAGTTGCCGATCTGGGTGACCGCGGCCTTCACCTTGGCATCCTCCCCGCGGGCCAGGAAGCGCGGCAGAACCAGCCCCGCGAGCAGGGCCAGAATCACAAGCACGACGAGCAGTTCGATCAGGGTGAAGCCGCGCCGTCCCCGGCGCATCCTCGTTTTCATGTTCACATTCCTCCTGTTGTCTACGAATCCGGTCACATTCCCGTGCTCAACTCCAACACCGGCACGAGCATGGAGATGACGATGGTACCGATGATGCCGCCCATCAGGAGGATCACTGCCGGCTCCACCATCGAAAGCAGTTGACGCGTCCGGTTGGCCAATTCGGCATCATACGCATCGGCGACCCGGGTGAGCATCTCTTCAAGGTTCCCGGTTTCCTCCCCCACCCGGATCATGTTCGTCACCAACGATGGAAACACCCCCGTCGCGCGGAGTGGCCCGGCCAGACTTTCGCCGCCACGCACGGCGTCGCGTACCTGCACGATGGCCTGTTGAAGCACCCGATTGCCGACGGCGCGCTCCGCGACTTCGAAACTGGTCAGAATCGGCACTCCACCGCGCACGAGCGTCGCCAGGGTGCGGCAAAACCGCGACAGTGCATCCTTATGTATGATCTGTCCCACGAGCGGCAGTCTCATCCGAAAGCGATCCAGAATCAACCCACCATTGTCCGTAGCGCCCCAGGCGCGGATGCCGAAATAGGCGCCGACCAGCGCCAGCCCGACCAGCCAGCCCCATTGCGAGACGAAAGTTTGGATCTTGAGCAAAATGAGCGTCGGCAGCGGCAGGGGACGGTTCAGACTTCCGAAGATTTTGGCAAATCGGGGCACGAGAAACACGAGGATAAAGATCACCGCCCCCATCCCGGCGCTCAACAGCAAGATCGGATAGGCCATCGCCGCGCGCAAGCGCGAACGCTGCTCCTCTGAAATCTCCAGGGAATCCGCCAGGCGTTCCAGCACTGGCCCGAGTTGACCCGACGCTTCTCCCGCCCGCACCAGGTTGACGTACAGGTCGGAGAATACGCGGGGGTGTTCTCCCATCGCCTCCCAGAGGGGCACGCCCCCCTGGACTGATTGGCGCAGGCGCCCGACCGTATTCTGCAACACCGGGTGATCGGAATGATCCTGCAGGGTCTCGAGACACCGATCCAGGTTCAGCCCTGCACCGAACAGGGACGCCAATTGACGGGTGAAGAGGGACAGGTCCGAGGCGCTCACCCGCCGCTGGAACAGCACGAAGCCGCCGCCCGCACTCGGTTCGACAGCCCCGTCTGCGGGCGACTGCGCCGTCAACGCAGCGCCTGCTCTACCTCCCCCCGCCACGGCGGCTTCCAGCACAAGCGGGTGCATGCCCTGACTCTTGAGGCGGGCCAGCGCCGTGCGCCGATCCTCCGCTTGCAGCGCACCTACCACCTCTCGACCCTGAGGGTCGAGCGCCGTGTACTGAAACTCACTCATCTTCGGTCGAGACCCGGATCACTTCCTCGATCGTCGTCTTGCCCAGGAGTACCTTGCGCCACCCGTCCTGCCGGAGCGTGAGCATCCCATCCCGTGTCGCGGACGCCTTGATCTGGCCTGCCGAACTATGATTCAAAATGAGATGTCGGATCTCGTCCGACATGGGCAAGATCTCAAACAGGCCGAGTCGGCCGGAGTACCCGGTGAACCGGCACGAACTGCAACCTGCGCCACGCCATTGCTTGCCCGGGACGGCCTGCCCCAGTTCTCGTTCCATAATGAGCAGGTGTTCCTGCGCCGGCTCCTCGAGTTCCCGACAATCGGGGCATACCTGGCGGGCCAGGCGCTGCGCCATCACGCACTCGATCGAACTGGCGGCGAGAAACGGCTCCAATCCCATGTCTACCAATCGTGACACTGCGCCCGCGGCGTCGTTGGTGTGCAGGGTCGAGAGCAGCAAGTGCCCGGTGAGTGCAGCGTGGACAGCAATCTCGACTGTCTCCTTGTCCCGGATCTCCCCCACCAGGATGATGTCCGGGTCCTGGCGGACAATGGAACGAAGTCCGCGGGCGAACGTTAGGCCGATCCGCTCACGGACCTGCATCTGGTTGACGCCGGCCATCTGGTACTCGACCGGGTCTTCGACCGTGATGATTTTCTTCTCGCTGCTGAAGATCCGGCGCAGCGAGGCGTAGAGGGTGGTTGTCTTTCCGGATCCCGTGGGCCCTGTGACCAGTACCATCCCGTGTGGTCGTCGGATGGCCTTCTCGTAGATGGCGAGTTGCTCCGGCGTGAAACCGATATCCTCAAGCGAGAGTTGAATATTGCTCTGGTCCAGGAGACGCATGACCACAGACTCGCCGTGGAGTGTGGGGAGCACCGAAACGCGAATATCAATCTCGTGCCCGAGCAGGTGGGTCTTGATGCGGC
>SYMT01000005.1 GCA_005805375.1 Actinomycetota bacterium | reverse complement strand
CTCGCCGCCAGGAGGTTGATGTACGGCTGCCCGCCCACCAGATCTAGTTGTTCCCGCCGCCGCAATTCCTCGGGAACGGTCAGGGTGTCCGGCGGCTGGTCGCGCTCGGCAAGGTACAGAAGCACATCGTAGAGCTTTCGGTGCGCCTCCAGATAGAAATCGTCCCGTTCGAGCAGTTCGAGGACCCGCTCGACGGCGGTGCGGCTCATCAGGGCTGCCCCGAGCGTCGCCATCTCCGCGTCAATAGACTGCGGCGGCAGCCGATCCGGTAGGACTCCCTCAGCCGTAAACATTCCCTTGTTCCGCCTTCATCCTTCCGCCTGTGACTCTTCTCCAAGGACAATGTCGGCGCCGACCAGCGTCCCCTCCTGGTTCCTTGTTCAGGCGCCTACACCGCTACCCGGCGGTTCCCTTCGGCCTGGGAGCGGAGGAAGCCCAAAATGATGCGCAGCGTCCGGCAGGCTTCCGAACCCGGGGAGGTGAGTTCGGGCCGCGTGCCCTCGGCACAACGGATGAGTTCATCCAATGCGGCGCTGATCCCGGTCCGCGTCCAGGTGGGAACCGGGTGCACTGTCGTGCGTCCTTCCGCGAACACCTCCAGACCGGCCGGATCCACCACCGTGATCCGCCCGCCCGTTCCGAGCAGCTCGATCGTGTACGGGCTCATAGCCTGCTTGTGGGAGTTCACGAAGGCACGGACGCCGTTCCGGAACCGGATGTAGCCCTGGACTCCCGGTTCCCGGCTCGGGTCTCTCCCGCCGTCGCCGCCGTACTCCACGTAGTCCTCAAAGCCATCTTCAAGGTCGGCAAACACCCAGTCCGGATCGCTGTCCGCAAAGAAGACCACTGAGTCGATGAGGTGCGTGCCGTTGCGAAAGAGCATCGCGCGCGGGTGGCAGCGGGAGGCCTGGATCGCCTTCAGTTCGCCGATCTCCCCGGCCCTGAGGCGGTCTCGGGCCAACTGGTAGACCGGCCACCACCGGCGAGTATGATCGATCTGGAGCGGAATTCCGGCAGCGGCCGCTGCGGCCACCATCCGGTCGGCGTCCGCCGTGGTCGTGGCGATCGGCTTCTCACAGAAGATGCCCTTCAACCCGGCGGCGCATCCATCCACCACGATCTGGGCGTGCGCGTGGTCCGACGTGCATACGCTCAGAAAGTCCAGCCCCAGGCCGAGCAATTCCCGATAGTCGGTGCAGTACCGGAGCTCGGGCCACTCCGCACCCCAGACCGCGCGGAAGCGGTCCAGAGCCTCAAGGCGAAGGTCGCACACTCCAACGAGTTCGATATTGGGCAGGAGAGCGTACGCGCCGGCGTGCGACACCGGCATCGGGCCGGCCAGTGGACGAGACGGGTCGGCGGGCGCGGGATTGGCGCCGATCCCGGTGAGGCCGATCAGGCCACCGCGGTAGAGAGGCATCGTACGGAACTCCGGGAGTCCAGGATTGGGGAGGTGGACCTCCCCCGGTAACGTAGCATGCACACCGGCCGCGATGTGGAGTCTCCGAACTTCGTTTCGGAGATCCCCGGCCGAGACGCTCCGAAACGCCGTCCGGAAAGGCGTCCTCCGCCGCGTGACCCGGCTCTGAGCAGGCTCCGTGCGATTCATCAGGATTCAACTCCGGGGGCCCGGCGCAGGCATCCGTGCGACCAGTGGTGAACCGGTCTCCCGGCGGGCGGACGAGGGATCGGAGAGGAAACGACACTTTGCGGAGAGGATGGCGAAGCCGGATTGCAGGTGTGCTGCTCGTGGTTAGCCTCGCAGCGACCGGCGGCTGTCGGGAGGCAGCCACCGGCGCCACCGTGCTGCGGCTCGCCACCACTCAGTCCGGCGAGCGGATGCGTGAACCGTTCCGCGCTGCGCTGCGCGCGTTCGAGGCCGCTCATCCCGGCGTGCGGGTGGAACACCTGGAGAGTGACGACGATGTCTACCAGAAGATGGGGCTCGTCACGCTGTTCGTGGGAGGATCCCCTCCGGACATCTACTTTCAGTGGGGCGGCTACCAGGTGCGGAAGTGGGCGGCGGCCGGCTATGCGCTCGATCTGACCGGCGAATTCCCCAGTTCCGAGCGGGCCCGTTATCTGCCCGTCTGCTGGCCCTCGGCAACCGGCTGGGACGGACGCATCTACCTGTGGCCCGACACCGCGTCGCTCACCACCGTCTTCTGGTATCGCCGCTCCGTGTTCGAGCGGCTCGGACTGCGTCCCCCGCCCACCTGGCCGGGGTTTCTCGCTCTCTGTGGCCGGTTGAAACAGGCGGGAATGAACCCGCTGGCGGTGGGCAACCGCGAACTCTGGGGCGGGGGCAATTTCGCCGCCTACCTCATCGCACAGCACGCCGGGACGGAGACCTACAATCGCGTGCTGGATCTGGAGCCCGGCACCTGCCTGGACGATCCCCGGTTTGTCGCCGGCCTGGAAATCGCGGCGGATCTGGTGCGGCGCGGCTTTCTGAACCAGGGGGTGAGCGGGGTCGGCACGGACGAGGCCCGCGCCCTGCTGCTCCAGCGCCGGGCAGGCATGCACCCGATCGGGGATTGGCTGGTGACGGACGCGGGCGAGGCCGATGCGGGGGACCTTGATGCGTTTCTGCTGCCGCATCTGCCCGGCCAGGCAGGCGTGGATCGCACCCTGCTGGCGCTGAGTACCGGGTACATGATCTACCGGCGCACGCCCCATCCCGACCTCGCCCGGGCCCTGCTGCGGCATCTGACCTCCGACGCCGTGCAGCGGGACTGGGCACGGCACGGACATGTCAGCGCGCTCCGCGCCGCGGCGCCCGGACCGGACGCTCCGCCCGGGCAGCGGCGCATGAGTGAATTCCTCCGGACAGCCGCCGCCACCGCACTGGCCCCGGACGTGGGGTTCAACCTTGAGGTCAGCGACGCCTTTCTGGATGCCGCCAGCCTGGTGCTGGGGGGACGCGCAGCGGCCGCTGCGGCGCTGTCGGGCGCAGAGCAGCAGGTGGCCGCCCTCCGGAGGGCACGGAAATGAGCGGGGGGACCACGCGCGCCCCTCGTGCGCGCCGCCGATCCCTCGGAGACCGGCGGGACGCCGGCGCTCCCAGCCTGTCGCCGCGCGAACGACGGGTGCTCGGATGGCTGCCGCTCCCCGCTCTGGGCCTCTACCTGCTCTTCGTGGTCGGCCCGATCCTTGCAGCGGGTGGACTCTCTCTGTTCGACTGGGATGGCATCGGGCCGGCCCGCTTTGTGGGCATGGATCAGTACGCGCGCGCCCTGTTTCGAGATCCGATCTTCGCGCGCTCCTGGACGAACAATCTAATTTATGTCGCGATCACCCTGGTGGTGGAGGTGGGCTTCGGGCTCCTGTTTGCGGCGGCGCTCCAGGCGCGGCTCCCCGGCGCCGGCTTCTGGCGCGCGCTTTTCTTCAGCCCGATGGTCCTCTCCATGGTGGTCGTCGGCCTGCTCTGGAGCTTCGTGTTGAATCCGGAGTTCGGGCTGCTGAACACGATGCTCCGGCGGGTTGGACTGGGAACGTGGGCGATGGCCTGGCTGGGCGACGAGCGCACGGCGCTGCTTTCGATCGCGCTCGTCTCGTGCTGGCGGTACGCGGGTTTCTACATGGCGCTCTTCGCCGCCGGGCTGCGCCGCGTGCCTCCGGAAGTCCTGGAGGCCGCCCGGCTGGATGGCGCCTCGGAACCGAAGCTTTTTACCCGCATGACTCTCCCGCTGCTGGCGCCGGTCACGGCGGTGGCCCTGCTCCTCTGCGTCACCGGCGGCTTCCAGGCATTCGACCTCTTCTTCGTGATGAGCGACGGGGGCCCGTTCCACAGCACCGAAGTTCCCGCCCTGTGGATGATCAAGAAGGGATTCAATCGCCAGTCGCTTGGATATGGGGCCGCCCTCGGCGTCATCCTCGCACTGGTGGTCGGTGGACTGGGTGCGGCGATGCGAAAGGTGAAGGATGACCGATAGAGATCGCGCAAGGCGGCGACAAGAGCCGGGAAGCACCACGTCGCGCGCCCGGCGACTCCCTTCCCT
>SYMT01000382.1 GCA_005805375.1 Actinomycetota bacterium | reverse complement strand
GTGGGGGGACTTCGCCGCCCCGGTGCCGCCGCCGACCCAGACCGAGGCCCCCGGCGCGGCAGTAGGTTAGCGCCGAGGGGATCTGAGGGTGTGATCGTGCCGACCCGTCATCCCCACGAGGGCCCAAAGTTAGCGCATATGGGGGCGTGGCGTGGGGTGGGTCCACTTGCTACGCCCAGGGGGCACCCGGCGTGGCTCGGGTGGGTGGGAGGAGGGCGTGGGGGCTCATTTTGGGTCCTGCGCGCTGGGCCAGGGCCGCGCGTCGATGTAGCGTCTCCGAACTTCGGGTCGGAGCGGGTCGCGCCGTGGTCGGGGACCTCCGAAACGGAGTTCGGAGACGCTACATCGGTCGGTGCGGCGCTTTCTGCGTGGTCGCGAGACTCTCTTGATGCGGAGAGGCGTCCTGGCGGGGGCCGCACGCGGAAGTGCAGGCGGTCCCCATAGACGACATGTCCGCACGCTGTGTGGAACTCGATCTGAGGATTCTTTCTCCGCATCTCGGGAGCATGGTATGATTTCGCCCGGCCGAACGGCAAGAAACGAGCACGGAAATTGGCGGCGCCGGCGTTTACCATCACCTTTCTCGGAACCGGAAGCGGGGTCCCGTCTCTGGAGCGCAATCTCGCCGCGGTGGCGGTGCAGCGCCAGGGGGAGCTGTTTCTGTTCGACTGCGGGGAAGCGGCCCAGATTCAGTACCGGCGCGCCGGGCTCGGATTTGCCCCCCTCTCCGCCATCGCCATCTCACACATGCACGGCGATCACGTCACGGGCCTGATGGGACTGCTGATGTCGCTGCAGATGGCGGATCGCGCGGAACCGCTGGACCTCTTCGGCCCGCCCGGGCTGGGAGAATATGTGCGTGGATGCAAGCGGGCGCTGCAAACGCAGTTCGGCTACCGGCTCAACCTCCGCGAGGAGGGGGGCCTGTGCCTGCTCCGCGAAACTGCGACCTACTCACTCCACGCCGCTCCACTCGATCACCGGGTCTTCTGCCTCGGTTTTCGCCTGGAGGAACGCCCCCGGCCCGGCCGCTTCGATCTCACGACCGCCCGGGCCAGGGGGGTCCCGCCCGGTCCGCTCTACGGCTGCCTCCAGCGCGGGGAAACGGTGACGCTGGCCGATGGGACTCTCGTGCACGCATCCGAGGTGCTGGGCCCGCCCCGGCCCGGCGCGGTCCTGGCGTACTGCACGGATACGCGCCCCTGCGATGCTGCTGTGCAACTCGCCCGCGGCGCCGACCTCCTGATCTACGAAGGCACGTTTGACGCCACGATGACGCATGAAGCGCACCGCAAGGGCCACTCCACCGTCGCCGATGCGGCCCAGGTGGCGGCGGAGGCGGGCGTGCGGCAACTGGTCATCACTCACCTCTCGCCCCGCTACCAGGATGTCAACCCCCTTCTGGCCCAGGCGCGGGCCATCTTTCCGAACACCCGGATTGCCCGGGACCTCATGCGCGTGGAAATCCACCACCGTGAGGAATGACCGCGCTCCCGTGGGAGACACGGGACAGCGCCCCAAGGAGACCCCATGACTGCTGGCGTAGACCATGTCGCGATCGCGGCGAAAGACTCGGCCGGACTGGCACAGTGGTATTGCGATGTGCTCGGCATGCGCATCCTCTTCGACAACGGCAAGACGCCGCCCACCTGCCTGGTGGGCGGCGACATGTACGGCGTGCTGGAGATCATGCCGGACAACGGGGAGAAGGTAGTGGCGCACCAGCCGCTGGACCCCGGCATCCGGCACATCGCCATCCGGGTCCGGGACTTCGACGCGGCCTATGCGGCGCTGCAGGAGCACGCCGCCGCCGGCCGCGTGCTGGGGCTGATGCCCCCGGGACCGGCCGCCGGCGGAGGGCAGATTGCCTTCTTCCACGACCCGGAGGGCAATCTCTTGCAGATCGTCTCGCGCCCCACCGAGCTGGTCTGACCACACGGGGAGGGGGGGTCCCGGTAGGACATCCCCCCTCCCCCGGTGAACAAGCTGCGGGACTCGCCTCCCGTGCCGTGGACGTAACCATCTGACCGTTTCGTCCGTCCTCAATGATTGGATGCCGAGGTTCTGCAGCCGGTCAGTTCCCCCGATCCGAGGAAACCGATGGCGTTCTTCTCGCCCTGGAATCTGGCCTGGCTGGGATTGCTCTTCCCGGTCATCATCTTCTTCTACCTCCTGAAGCTGAAGCGGCGGGAGGTAGTCGTCAGCAGCGTCCTGCTCTGGAGCCATCTGGTGAAGGACATGCAGGCGAACGCACCCTTCCAGAAGCTGCGGAAGAACCTCCTGTTGTTCCTCCAGTTGTTGATTGCGGCGCTGGCAGTCTTCGCGCTCGCTCGCCCCGCCGCCGTGGTCTCGTCGTTGGGCGGCAGCCACGTCGTCGTAATCCTGGACGGCTCCGCCAGCATGCAGAGCCGCGATGCCGGCGGGACACGTTTCGATGCGGCCCGCGCCACGGCCGAACGCATGATCGGCCGCATGCGCGGAGGCGACCGGATGATGCTTCTGCTCGCCACCAGCCACACGCAGCGACTGACCCCGTTTACCCGCGACCGGAATCTGCTGCGCCGCGCCCTCCGGGACGCGCGACCCGCCGATACCACCACACACCTCCGTGATGCGCTCCTCCTGGCCGCATCCCTCTCCGGAGCAGGCGCCCGCGAGTCGAGTCCGGAGACGGTCGGCATGGCCCTGAGCGGGCACCGGATTTTCGTGCTCTCCGACGGCGCCTTCCCTCCCCTGGAAGATGTGGACCTGCGCGGGTCGGAGGTGCAGTTCGTCAAACTCGGGCAGCGGTCAGAAAACGTCGGAATCGTAGCGCTGGATGTCCGCCGGGCATTCCGGGAGACTGCGGACTACCAGATGTTTGTGGCGGTCCGCAACTACAGTCCGAGCGCGAAGAAGACGAACATTGAGTTCTATCGGAACGAAGTGCTCATTGACGTCCGTCCTCTGGAGCTGCCGGCGGCCGACAAGACGCTGGGGTACAGCGAAAAGGCCGAGGTCTTTGGCAACCTGAAGGAAGCATCCGGGATCCTCCAGGCGAAACTGGACCTCCAGGACGACCTGGAAGTGGACAACATTGCCTACTCCCAACTCTCGGTACGGCAGGACCTCCGCGTGCTCCTCGTCACCGACGGGGACCTCTACCTCGAGCGCGCGCTCAATCTCGATCCCCACGTCAAGGTTTCGACCATTTCGCCCTCCGGCTACACCGGACAGAGCGGTTTTGACGTGGTGGTGTTCGAGAACGTCGGCCCCAAGGCGCCGCCCGCCGGGAATCACCTCTACATCAACTGCGCCGGTCCCACCGCCCCCGTCACCATCCGGCGCAAGATCACCGAAGCTTCCATCCTGGACTGGGACCGCGTGCATCCCGCCATGCGCTACGTGAAACTCTCCCAGTTGCGCCTGCCGGAGGCGCTGTCCGCCGAACTCAAACCGTGGGGCACGCAGCTTGCCGAGCACGAGAGCGGGGTGGCAGTGGCGGTCGGCGAGCACGAGGGGTTCAAGAGCGCGTACGTGGGATTCCCGCTGCTCCGGACCGAGTTTCCCCTGCGGGTGGCATTTCCGATCTTCTTCAACAACATGGCGCAGTGGCTCGCGGCCCGTCCCGGCCGCACTGAGGGACTGCAACTACGCACCGGGCAGACGGCGTCACTCGAAGTTCGCCCCGGGATATCGGAGATCACCGTGACCTCCCCCTCGGGGCAAAAGCAGATCGTGCGCCCGGACGGCCGCATCGCCTACGCCGCCGGCACCGAGGAACGCGGAATCTACACGGCCGAGGGGCGCAATTACCGCGCGCAATTCGCCGTGAACCTCCTCAGCCGGGATGAATCCGCCACGCAGCCGCAGGACCGGATCCAGTTCGGCAACCGCCCGGTGCTGGCCGGCACCGGCTCCGCGCGCACACACCAGGAACTCTGGCGCTGGCTCCTCCTCCTCGGCCTCGCCGTGCTGGGGATCGAGTGGTGGGTATACCACCGCCGGATCTGATCCCGCGCGCCCGACCCGATCCGGTCTCCGTCCGGCGGATCGGGTATCATTCCACCGGCCGGGCTCCAGGCCTGCCCGGCCGTCGAGACCGCGTGCCCCGCGGTGAGGGATTGCCTTGTCCAGGATCCAGCGTGCCCTTCTGAGTGTGTCCGACAAGACCGGAATCGTGGAGTTGGCCCGTGGGCTCCACAGCCTGGGGGTGGAAGTCCTTTCGACCGGCGGGACTGCCCGCACGCTGCGGGACGCCGGAGTGCCCGTCACCCCGGTCGAACAGGCCACCGGCTTCCCGGAGATGATGGAGGGGCGGGTCAAGACATTGCACCCGGCGATTCATGGAGGCATCCTCGCGCTGCGCTCCAGCGCCGAGCACATGGAGCAACTGTCCGGTCAGGGCTACCGCCCGATTGACCTGGTGGTCGTCAACCTCTATCCCTTCGAAGCCACGGTCGCCCGCCCCGACTGCACGGTCGCCGACGCCATCGAGAACATTGACATCGGCGGGCCCTCCATGCTCCGTTCGGCCGCCAAGAACCACCCGTTCGTCACGGTGGTCACGGCGCCCGCGGACTACCCCGCCATCCTGGCCGAGATGCAGGCGAACGATGGCGCCACCCTGCCGGGCACACGCACCCGGCTCGCCCGGCAGGCGTTTGCTCACACCGCCGCGTACGACGCCGCAATCGCCGGGTATCTGGCCGCACAGGCCGGCGACGCCGAGCGCGTGCCCGATCCCTTCGCGCTCGTGCTCAACCGGGCGCAGGTGCTCCGCTATGGGGAGAACCCCCACCAACAGGCAGCGTTCTACCGTGACCCCACACAGCGGGAGCCCTCGGCGGCGAACGCCCGCCAATTGCACGGCAAGGAACTCTCGTTCATCAACTATCTGGACCTGGACGCCGCGCTGGAACTCGTGAAAGAGTTCGATCGCCCCGCGTGCAGCATCATCAAGCACACGAACCCCTGCGGCTGCGCGGTGGGCAACACCCTGGTCGAGGCCTACTGCCGCGCACGGGACGGGGAACTGCCCCCGTTCAATCCGCCCGGCTCTCGTTTCGGCGGCATCATCGCCTGCAATCGCCCCATTGACGCCGACACGGCCCGCGAGATCATCGCCCCGCAGAGTTTTTACGAATGCATCATCGCGCCGGGCTTCTCCGACGCCGCCCTCGACCTGTTCCGGACGCGCAAGATCTGGGGCGAAAACGTCCGTCTGATGGAGATTGACCCCCTGCCCTCCTTCGCCGAGCTGCGCTCCGGCGCGCACGGGCGATCCGGCCTGGATCTCCAGTGGATCGTCGGGGGCGTCCTCGTCCAGGAACGAGATCTGCGCGATCCGGGACCGGACGGTCTCCAGGTCGTGACCGAGCGCGCGCCCTCCGAGGCGGAACTCGCCGACCTCCGGTTTGCCTGGAAGGTGGTCCGCCACGTGAAGTCGAACGCGGTGGTGCTCGCGAAGGACGGACAACTGATCGGCGCCGGCGGGGGACAGACCAATCGCGCGCAGAGTAGCGCCCTGGCCGTGCAGATGGCCGGACACCGAGCCGAAGGCGCCGTCTGCGCGAGCGATGCCTTCTTCCCGATGCCGGACGGTCCCGAGTCGCTCGCAGCGGCGGGCGTGCGCGCCATCATCCAGCCCGGCGGCGCGAAGCGGGACGAGGACACTATCGCGGTGTGCAATCGCTGCGGTGTGGCGATGGTATTCACCGGCGCCCGCCACTTCCGCCATTAGGAGAACACCGGACGACAGCCGGCGGATCAGCCCCTGATTCGAGTGCCGCCGAGGACGCCGAGGGACGCAGCAGATGAATTGCCCGCCCCATCGCCCCTGCGTCCCTCGGCGCCCCTTGCGGTGAGACAGTCGGTGTGCACCGCACCGAATCGCAACGGACCGCTCCGCTCGTCCGCCCCCCTGCGTCCTCGCGGCGCAGGCATCCCTCACGAACCTCGCCCTCGCTGCCAGAACCAGAATCATGCAGAACTCCGATTCCAAACGTGCGGCCCATCCGCACCTTCCCCTGCGGGCGCTGATGGGGGCGATTGCCGGCTGCGTTCTGGTCCTCGCGGCCGGGGGATGCAGCCCAAAAGGGGCTGCGTCGGCACTGCCGTATGCCCCGCCGGCGCCCCCCGGCACACCCTTCGCCACTCGCGTGGAGGATCTCCCCACCGAGCGGAATGCTGATTTCCGCCTGGCGGTCCCGTTCCAGTCCCTGGCGGCGGTCGAGTATTACGACCGGGAACTCGCCCGGCTGGGCTGGAAAAAGGCGCCGGTGGAGTTCCAGCAGGCCGGGCAGCGGCAATGGATCGCCATCAGCGTGAGCGAAGGCCCGACGAGTGCCTACGACGCGAAGTGGCGCGACCCGAAAACGGGGCGGGTGGCGCTGCTCGGGATGTGGTACCGGAGCGGTGACCAGAGCACGCAGTACGGCACCTTCGAGCTTTTCCCGCCGGGACAGGGGCTGTAGAGCTCAAGGAACGAGAGCGGTCAGACGCACGGTCCAGCGGCTTTCGCCGGCCGCGCCGGGGAGGGGCAGGTCCAACTGCACACGGTCCGCACCCGGTTCCAGCAGCAGGAGCGATGTCCCGTCCGCCTGGATGCGCAGGCCCCGGCCGGGTCCGGTCAACAGCAGATCCAGCGGCGTGGGGCCCCCGTCCACGCGGCGGGCCTCGTCTGCGCCGAGCAGGGAGGACGCGGAATCCGCGCCTGCGCGCCAGCCCGCGGTGCGGAGCGGCAGACGGAGACGCAGCGTGCGCGGGTCTCCGGCGGCACTGCGGCCCGCCTCAATGTCAATGCGCACTCCATTCGCTTCGGCACGATAAGTGAGCACCAGCGATCCTTCCGGCCCTCGTGCTTCCTGGACGAGCGTCTCCCCCACACGACGGAGCGGCGTACCCACGGGGAGCGTGCGGTCGCCCGCAACGAGCATCCAGCCTCCCGCGTCGGCTCCGCGCGACAGGTCGCGGGCGCCCAGGCGCACTCCGGCAATCTCGCCCCGAGATCCGAGATGCAGCCGGAGCGCGTCCCCGATCGCTTCCGGCGGCGCCGGGCGCGGGGGAAGCACGCCGGGGGAGACGACCGGCGCCGCGGGGGGGCCGGGCGGGGCAACGATCGGTGCGGCGGTGCCGGCCGGTGCGCCCCCGGGGGACGCACCCGGAGGGACTGCCGCACGGGCCGCGAGCGCGCGGGAAATGAACCCGCCCACCTGTTCGCGCTGGATGCGGTACTCGGCTTCGGGGAGGGCGCGCAGCCGGTCAAGCGTGGCGAGGACCAGGGCCACCGGCGGCCCCCCGGCAGTAGGTCCCCCGGCAGCGGGCAAGCCTGCCGGCGGTCGGGTGAGGGCTACGGCGGCACCGGGACCGGCAGCACGGGCGGAGGGCGCGGATGGCGCCCCCGGACGCCCCAGCCCCGGAGGGGTATCTGCTCCCTCCACTCGCCGCGGCAGGCCCGGGAGCGCCGCCTGCGCTTCGGCAAGGAGCCGGTGCGCGGTACGAAGGTCTTCCTGCTGGACTGCAGCCCCGAGTCCCTGGAGAAGAGGCGCAAGCCGCAGCACATCCTTCCCTGCCCGGTACGCCCGATCCAGATCGTCAACAAACGGAGCAAGGCGATCCAGGAACCGGCGCTGTTCCGGAGTGACGGCGCGTTCCCGCAGCATCGGGAGCCCGGACCGGAAGAGCTGGATCATGCGCGGCACCTGGAGGTCCGGCGCGGCACCGCGGAACTGCTGCGGCAGCCCCCCGGCGACGACGGCCTGCGGCGTCTCGTCGGAGCGCGCACCTGCGGTCCGGAAGCCGGGCCGGAGACGCGCCGCCCCCAGCAGTCGCTCCGCGTCGGAGAAGGCGGCAAGGGCCACGTCTTTCTTCCCGCCGCGCGCCGCCGCCGCCATCCGCACCAGCGCATCCTGGACCTGTTCGAGATCGTATCCGGCCCGCTGTTTCTGGGTCACGGCGAGGAGCAGCACCTTCGCACGTTTTCGGGCAGGGGATCCTGCCGGCCAGAGCCGTTCCGCGCTCAACGCCTTCCCGGTGGGAGCGGGTTCTTCGCCGGTGTCCTGCTCCTCATCCAGGGCCTCCATGCGCCGGAGCGCCGCCGGGAACTCCCCCCGAAAGAAATGGCGGCGCAGCTCCGGCTGCGCCTGCTTCAACAGCACCACCGCACTCTCGGGCCCGCGCTCGATCCGTCCCTCGAGCATCACCAGCCGGCGCGCGGCTTGTTCGGCATCGGCAAAACGCACGTGCTGCCAGAAGCCGAGCGAGACCAGCAGGACGGATACCAACACCAGGCCGGCAAGGAGCCAACGTTCGCGAGCAGTCATGGGTGAATTGTGGGACGGATCGGCCGCGAGACGTCGGCCTCAGCGGAGTATAGCCGCGCCACTGCGACGGGTCAAATCACGCGCCGCCTGCGAGCGTGGATTCCGCGCTCTACGCCCACAGGAACACCCGCCACGGCTCTGTGCGGTGTGAAGTGCTTCACAGACCCCTCGCGACCCCGGGTGTGTTACGGTTCCCTGACAACGACGTCACAGTAGAGGAGGACGGACCACCATGAGCACGAACGGTGGAGACTGGCTGCCCGTCGGCACCCTGGAACAGTTGCGCACCCAGGGAACGAAAGTCATCAAGGGGGAAGACCGGCCCATTGCGGTCTATGCCCACGACGGCAAGGTCTCGGCAGTGGACAACCGATGCCCGCACCTGGGCTTCCCGCTGCACAAGGGGACAGTGCAGGACGGGATTCTGACGTGCTACTGGCATTATGCCCGCTTCGATCTCTGCAGCGGCTGCACGTTCGATCTGTTTGCGGACGATGTGCCGGCGTACGACGTCGAGGTGCGCGACGACCAGGTCTTCGTGCGCTCGCTCCCGCGGCAGG
Source organism: Actinomycetota bacterium (assembly GCA_005805375.1). Lineage (GTDB taxonomy): Bacteria > Armatimonadota > SYMT01 > SYMT01 > SYMT01 > SYMT01. The sequence continues at coordinate 15,563 of SYMT01000382.1, read as the reverse complement.
GCGATCCGTTCGAGCAGCACAGCCGCCGCTTGCGCGAAGGCATGGAGCAGAACATCTCGCTGATCCAGGCGAAATCCATCCTGGGTCTCTTGCGCCTCGGAACCGACTACCGGGCGATCGTGCGGCAGATTACGCTGTTCGGCGTACGCTACCGCGACGGCTGGGCGAGCGGTTTGACCATACTCACGGCGATGGCGAATCTGGTACCGCTGCTGGGAGAGGAGGCAGCGTACCTGGCTCTGTACCAGGGGTCTCGCCGGGTCGCGAACGACTGCGCCGGGATGCCGGCACGACGGAGCCGCTACCCCCTGGAAACGGACGCGCTGGACGATGAGACGCTCATGCGGTGGCTGCGCACCTGGACGACCGTGCGCCATCGGGATGGAGCCGAGCGCACCCTGCTGACGGCGATCCACAGCGGCGCCTCCCCCGAGGATCTCACCCGCCTGGTGTTCACCGCTGCGACCGAACGCTTCTATGCAGACACCGGCCATGCGCTGGACTTCTGCAACAAAGCGTTCGAGGTTCTTGACCTGATCGGCTGGGACCACGCGGAAGCCGTCCTGCCCACCGTGATGGCGCAGGTCGTGGCCGCGCGGGGCGGTGAGGAGATGAACGCGTGGCGGCATCCCATTGACCTGGTGCCGCACATCCGCGAACTGTCCGACTCGCTGCCGGACCTGTTCCGTGAGGGCGCCGGCAAGACCTGGGCCGGCGAACGCGCCCTGGGGGACAAGATCCTCGGGGATGACCCGCTCGCGATCCTTGAGGCGCTGCGCAACGCAGTACGTGACGGGGCTGCCCCGGTCCAGTTGTCGCGCTCCCTGGCGTACGCCGCCGCGATGCGCGTGGGGCGGTTCGGCACGTCCAACGAGTTCGGCGACTGGATCACCGCGCTCCATACCTTCACCTACTGCCACGCACTCCACCGAGCGCTCGCCCGCTGCCCGCATCCGGAACTGGTCCGCGGCGTGCTCCACGGGGCAATGTCGGTGTTCCTCGATCGCTTCCTGAACATGCCCCCGGCGCGGATGCCCGGGGAGCGGGACAGCCTGGACGGGGAACCGTCCGACCCGGCGGAACTGCTGCGCCGGTTCCTGGATGCGCTGGACCAGCAGCAGCGGGTGGACGCGGCCGCCCGGGCCATCGCCCGCTACCTGCAACTCGGACACCCACTCCCGGCGCTGTACGACACCCTGACCCTGGCAACCGTCCGTGAGGATGCGGACTTCCACACTTTCCAGATGGTCGAGGCAGGCATCCGGCAATCCCAGGAGTGGAGCGGCCGGCCTGAAGAGGCGCAAATCCTCATCGCCGTCGCCCGCTATCTGGCCGCGCACTCACCGACCCAACGGGCCCAGCTCCAGACCGCGCAGATCGCCCTCCGCCTGCACCGCGGCGAGAGCCTCTACGAGGAAGACGAGGAAGAGTCCGAAGTCGCGGCCTGAGCCGAAGCGTGGTACTCGCCGGTGATGGCGGCACGGCGTGCAAGTTCGTCTGCACGTTCGTTGTTGGCATCACCGGCGTGCCCCGCCACCTTAGCCATGCGGAACGAGCGGCACTCCCGCGCAAGACCCCTCACCCCGGCCACCAACTCCCGGTTGGCTTGAATCTTCCAGTTTTGCGTCAGGCACCCGATGGCGTACGCACTGTCTGTATAGACCAGGACGTCGGCCGAAGCACGGTCCCGGATCTTCTCCAGCGCGTGCTGGACCGCCAGCAGTTCGGCCTGCTGGTTCGTGCCCAGGCCCAACGGGATGGCCCACTCCCGGTGAAATCCGGCGGAGCGGGCGATGATGCCGGCCCCCATCTTCCCGCCCTCAGGACGCTTCCCGTTGCCCAGGCACGCCCCGTCGGTGTAAAACTCGATGCTCATCCAGCTCCTTTCAGCGAACGGATAGGGTGTCGGGTGTCGGGTGTCGGGTGTCGGGTGTCGGGTGTCGGGTGTCGGGTGTCGGGTGTTGACGAGAGGAAGTGGAAAATGGCGGACGGACGCTCCACGTCGTTCGCCACTCTTCGCCGGTCGGCACTGATTGTTCCCTCTCTCTGTATTTCCTATCTTCGGCGAAGGAAGACGTCCAGGGCAGTGAAGACGAACAGGCTGATGCTCACAAAGCCGTTCACCGTGAAGAATGCGGCATTCACGCGCGACAGGTCGTCGGCGCGCACCAGGCTGTGCTCATAGGCCAGCAGGGCCGTCACCACCGCCACGCCTGCCAGGTACACGCCCCCCAGCGAAACGACCGACGGCAGCAGCAGGAGCAGCAGCACCACCACGGTATGCATCACCCGGCTCACACGCAGAGCCGCCGGGATACCGATGCGCGAAGGGATGGAATGCAGCCCCTGCTGCCGATCGAATTCGACATCCTGGCAGGAATACAGGATGTCAAACCCCCCCGCCCACAACAGCACCGCCGCCGAAAGCAGCGTTGCGGGCCAGCCGAGGCTGCCCCGCACGGCAATCCACGCCGCGGACGGCGCGATCCCGAGCGCGAGCCCGAGGACGAGGTGGCAGAACGGCGTGAACCGCTTGGTGTAGGAATAACCCAGCACAATCGCGAGCGCCACGGGAGCCAGCGCGCCAGCCAGAGGATTCAGCATCCACGCGGCGAGCACAAACAGTAGGACGGTGCAACCCACAAACACCCAGACCTGCGCCGGGGTGAGTTGTCCGGCCGGCAGGGCGCGCGCCGCGGTGCGCGGATTCAGCGCGTCATAGCGCTGATCTGCAAGCCGGTTGAAGGCCATCGCGGCGCTGCGGGCGCCTACCATCGCGACGAGGATCCAGAACAGCACGCGCAGTTCCGGGACGCCGCCGGCTGCCAGTAAGGTCGCCATGAGCGCGAACGGGAGCGCGAACAGCGTGTGCTCGAACTTGATCATCTCGAGGATGACGCGCAGCTTCCCCCACACGCCGGCCGGCCGCCCCGGCGCCTCCGGTTCCGACGCCGGGGCGGCGGACGAGATCTTCCCGGTCACGATGCGTCCTCCGCCGAAACCTGCCACCGCCGCGCCGCCGGATCCCGCACCCCGAGTTGATCCAGGACCCGAAACACGACGAAGTCCACCATCTCCTCGACGGTCTGCGGCCGGTGGTACAGTCCCGGCGCAGCCGGAAGCACCACAGCGCCCGCCTCCGTGGCCGCCAGGATGTTTCTGGCGTGAATGAGGCTCAACGGCGTCTCCCGCGTGACCAGAATCAGCTTCCGTCGTTCCTTCAACATCACGTCGGCGGCGCGGTGAATCAGATCGTCGGAGGTGCCGGCCACGATGCGTGCCAGCGTTCCCATCGAGCAGGGCACCACCACCATCGCGTCCGGCGCCGCCGAGCCGCTCGCAAACGGTGCGTCGAAGTCCAGCTTGTGATAGTACCGGATGCGTTCCGCACCGGCAACCCCCGGCAGCAGGTCTTCGGGCCGAAACCGTTCGAGCGAGAGGTCCAGGCCCAGTTCCTCGCGGGCCACCCGCAGGGCCGGCGCCGAGAGCGTAAGATAGAGCGGATCGAACACCCGCACCGCCCGCGCAAGGAAACGCGTCGCATAGAGGGCTCCGCTGGCGCCGGTGATGGCAACCGTGAGGGAAGCGGTGGAACGGGAAGGAGGATGATCCGGCATAGCTGAAGAGAATCTTATCTCGGGACCGCCGACAATCCGGCGGAACACTCTCTCAGCGTCCTCCTCCCAGGTCACAGATCATGCAAATCCGGTCCTTCACCGTCCACGGCTTCGCGCACTTTGACGAACCGATCACCATGTCCCCCGTGGACACGGTGAACGCCGTGTATGGTCCGAACCAGATCGGCAAATCCAGCTTCCTGCAATCCATCGCCCTCTACTTCGCGCTCCTCGGGTCGGGAGAGTCGGTCACTCGCACTCAGCCACAGAACATGGAGTGGTCTGACGGAGACCTGGCGCCGTTTCAGCACACTGCCTTCCACTGGCATTCGGCCCGCCCCATCCGCTATGACGTGACCTGGGAAATCAGCACGCGCGATCTCGACAAGTACGGCCTCTTCCCCGAGTTGCCGTGCGAGAAGGTGCGGACGGTACTCGAGTTCGGCCTGATCAATCGGGCGCTGGAACTCCGCATCGCCAGTTGGGCGCTGAACGACCAGGATGTGGCTGCGATGGATCGCGCCCGTGACGGGCAACAGGTGACGTTCGGGCAACAACTGCGGCGCCTCCTCGCCGATGCGCGCCCGTTTCAGCAGGAGAACCCGATCATGCCGTGCCGGCTGATCGGAGCAAACGCCGAACCCTTTCCGCAGACCCTCCGCGACGCGCTCTTCGACGCGCGACAGTCGCTGGACCCGGACACACGACGGCGTTGGGCTCTGTTCGCAGAGCTGTCCCCGGTGTTCACGCAGGAACTGGGGCCGGGCGGTTGGGAAACCACATTCGATCGGAAGACCGGACAGGCGGACGTGCTCTGGATCCACGAAGCCAGCGTGACACCGCTCGCGCGTGTCGGGACGGGCGTGCAGCGACTGGCCGGGTTGGTCGCCCAACTCGTACTGGCGTTCGAGCCCGGCCTGCTGCTGGAAGAACCGGAGTGGAAGCTCTCTCCCGATTTCCAGCGGCGGCTGCTGGGAGTGATCCGGAAGGTGGTGCAGGCGGGCGTCGGACCCCGACAGCTCTTTCTCTCCACCCACAGTCCCACCCTGGCTGCCCACAAATCCGGGTTTGAGATGGAGCGGAGTGAGGTCGGGCTGCGCGTGGTCCAGCGGCCCTGGATCGCTGCCGGCGAAGCCGTCGCGACCGACGCCGACGAGGACCCTCCCGAAGCGGATCTCGGCAGCCTGATCGGGCTGGTCGAAGACCTCGCCGAGCTGGACGAGTCGGACATCCTGAGGGCGGAAACGCCCTCAGGGACAGCCGGCGGCGGGCGCCCCGGCCCGCAACGATGATCCGGGCGGCCCATCGCCCGCCCCCGGTCAGGCTGCGGCGCGGTAGGGCGCGATCAGGTCAGCTTTGCCGTCGTAGGTCCACACCACGCGCTGTCCTTCGGTGACGGTCTCCAGATGGACCGGACGACCCCAGAGCCGGTACACGTGGCGCAGCGTGTGCCGGGCGTACGGGTGATCCAGCGCCCGCCCGTCGTCCTCGTGCTTCAGGTACAGCTCACGCGCCCGGTGATAGTCCCCGTCCACTACGGTGATGTACGGAAACCCGAAATTGGTCATGCTCCCCACCATGGCGTCCCGAATCTTGCGCCAATCCTTCTCGACCACTACCCACTCGTCGCCTTCCTTGCGATACAGGTACAGGTCGAGGTCTTCGACGAGCTGCCGGGTCAGGTAATTGCGCAGGAATGACACATCGTTTTCCAATTCCCGCACTTCGAACATCTTGGCGCGGCCCGCGTTCCGGTGCACCCACTCCTTGCCGTGGTTGTCGCGCGCATACTCGCGCCGTTCCTCTTCCGTCAGATTGCCGTTCCAGCGACGCTCGATGTCCTCAAACATCCGGAAGCCGACGTAGTACGGGTTGATGCCCGTACCGCGCGGTGAGGGGGACAGCACGCTCGCATGCAGGCGGGTGAACTCGATGTGCTCTTCCGCCGTCAGGTCCATCTCGCGCAGAATGCGGCTGTGCCAGTAGGAAGCCCAACCTTCATTCATCGTCTTCGTCTGCATCTGGGGGAGGAAATAGAGCATCTCTTCCCGCACGACATTCACGATATCCCGCTGCCAATCCTCCAGTTCCGGGGAATGCTCCAGCAAGAACAGCAAGAGGTCCTTCTCCGGTTCTTCCGGAATCCGATGCCCCACGGGCGCCACCGGCTGCTCATCCTGCTTGCGCAGCAGCCAGAGGTCGTCGAATTCGGTACCGGTGGGCCGCACGCGCTCTCGGGGATTCACCGGGCGCGGGCGCCGCACCCGCAGGTTCGGATCAATGTGCTCGTGAATCGAGAGCACCGCATCCAGGAACTCCTCGACTGCCTGCTGCCCATGTTGGAACTCGTACGCCCGGATCCGCTCCGCAGTGACGCCTGCCGTCTCCGCCATCTGCCGGGTTGTGTGCTGGAAATACGTGTTGCACTTGAAGAAGTCGGAATGCCCGATTACGTGGGCGATGACCAGCTTGTTCTGAATCAGACTGTTCCCTTCCATGAGGAACGCCTGGGCCGGGTTCGTATTGATGATCAGCTCATAGATTTTGGAAAGACCATAGTCATACATGGTCTTCATCTGATGGAACGCCTTGCCGTGTGTCCAGTGCGAAAAGCGCCCGGGCAGACCGTACGAGCCGATCTCATACATCACGCTCGCCGGCACAATTTCGAAGTGGATCGGGAACGGGTCCAGACCCGTAGACGCCGATGCTTCCCAGATGTCATCAATCGCTCGACGCAGAATGTCCAGTTCCGTGCTCATAGGGTCCTCAGCGTGCTGCGGGCAGCGCATCGCGCGGGGCAAAGAACTTCCGAAGCGCGGGATAAACGTCTTCTTTTTCTTCGATCGTCACCGCGATGAAGTTGTCGTGATGAATCTCCTGGCTGTACACGCTCATCAAGGTACCCGCCGGATACCAGCCAGCCTTAATCTGTCCATAGCCGAAGAGATTGCATTCGCGCAGCAACTGCCGAACCAGTTCCACACAGAGGCGGTTGTCGCTGAACATGTTGTCCCCGTCCGAAAAGTGGAACGGATAGACATTCCAATCAGCGGGCGGAAAACGGCGATGAATCGTCTCCAACGCGAGTTGATAGGCGCTCGACACTCGCGTGCCTCCGCTCTCGCCGCGCGTGAAAAACTCCGTCTCGGAGACGATTTTCGCCTCGGTATGGTGTGCGATAAAGACAATCTCGACGTTCTGGTATCGCGTGCGTAGGAAGCGCACCATCCAGAAGTAGAAGCTGCGGGCAACGTACTTTTCGAACTCGCCCATCGAGCCCGAAACGTCCATCATCGCCAGCACGACGGCGTTTGATTCGTGCCGGATCTCCGGGTCCCAGGTCTTGAAGCGGAGGTCTTCACTGCGGATGCCGCCGAAGCGCGCCTCGCCCCGCATCGCATTGCGTTTGATATTCTCGAGAATGGTCCGGCGCTTGTCCAGATTCGCGAGTGTACCCGCTCGCCGGATGTCCTTAAAGTCAATCGCCTCGGCCTCGATCTGCTGATTCAGTTTCTCCTCGAGATTCGGAAGCTGCAGATCCTCGAAGATCAGCGCCGCCAGTTCATCGAGATTGACTTCCGCTTCATAATAATCATCACCCGGTTGATCACCGGCCTGCCCCGGTCCTTGCCCCTCCGCAGGCTGGCGACCCACTACGTCGCCGACCTTCGTTTTCCCCCGGCCCTGCCCCACTCTCTGCCCCTGGCTGTGGTCGAAACGGAACTTGTACTGGTTGAGAGAGCGGATCGGGACCTTGACGACGGTCTTGCCGTCCGACAGGATGATGTCCTCCCGGCTGACAATCTCCGGGAGGTTCTGGCGAATCGCCTCCCGGACCTTCTCATGGTGCCGCTGCTGGTCAATGTAGCCCTTACGGTGCAGCGACCAGTCGGCGTGCGAAGCAGATGCTACCGCCACCGTTCCCCTCCGGTTCAGTACTACCGATTGAGCAAAGTTCCCACATAGCGCAGCAACTCGTTGGCCGAAGCCGTCGTGTACCCGTGGCTGGTGACCAACCGATCCACGACGTCATTGATCTTGCGGAGTTGCTCGGCATCGGGCGTGCGCGTGGATGTGGTGATCTTCACGACATCCTTCAGGTCCGCGAAGAGCTTCTTCTCGATCGCCTCGCGCAGGCGCTCGTGGCTGGAGTGCTCGAACTTGAGTCCCTTGCGCGCCATCGCCGCCATGCGAATCAGGATCTCCTCGCGGAACGTCTTCTTCGCGTTTTCGGTGACGCCGATCTGCTCCTCGATCGAGCGCATGAGCTTCTCATCCGGGTCAACCTCGTCGTCCGTGATCGGATCGCGGACCTTTTGCCGGTTGCAAAACGCCTCAACGTGATCCAGGTAGTTGTTCAGCAGGGTGCGCGCGCTCTCCTCAAAGGAATATACGAACGCCCGCTGCACTTCCAGCTTCGCGACATCATCGTACTCGCGCCGCGCCTCATCAATCAAATTCAGGTAGCGCTCGCGATCTTTCGGATTGATGCTCGTGTGCTGATCCAGGCCGTCCCGGAGCGATCGCAGCGCCGTGATCGGGCTGATGAACGTGGCCCCCTGCTGGATGAGCGCCCGCGACAACTGGTTGATCACGTAGAGCGGGCTGATCCCATCCATTCCCTCGCGGGGGGCTTCCTCTTGCAGTTCGCGCACGTCCTTGGTCGTGCAGTTCTCCACGTCCTGCCCGTCGTACAGCTTCAGCTTCTTCATGAGCGTCATGCCCGCCTTCTTCGGCGGGGTCAGCCGCGTCAAGACCGCGAAGAGGCTGGCAATGCGCAGCGTGTGCGGGGCGATGTGTACGTGGCGCAGTGCATCACTGTGTGAGAGCAACTTCTCGTAGATCTTCACCTCGTCGCTCACCCGTAGGTTGTACGGGACCTTCACCAGGATGATTCGATCCTGGAGAGCCTCACTCTTGCGGTTGCCGACAAATCCCTGGTATTCGTTCTCGTTCGTATGCGAAACCACGACTTCATCCGCATAGATCATCGAGAAGCGGCCCGTCTTGATGTTCTGCTCCTGCGACAGGGTGAGCAGCACATAGAGGAACTTCTCATCGCACTTCAGCATCTCGATGAACTCCATCAAGCCGCGGTTCGCGATGTTCAATTCCCCGTCGAAACGATAGGCGCGCGGATCGGACTCGACGCCGACTTCCCCAATGGTGGAGAGATCAATGCCGCCGACCAGTTCGGCAATGTCCTGACTCTTGGGGTCGCTGGGCGTAAAGGTCCCGACCCCCATGCGATGGCGCTCGCTGAACAGAATGCGACGCACCGGCACCGTCTCAAAGGCATGGCGACGAAAGTCTCTGCCCCACGGGTGGTTCACCACTGCCGAGCCGTCCCGATCGACGTAGAATCGGCAGTGGGGGCAGAGGTCTCCCTCAATGTAAATCTTGTACTCGCGGTTGAGGTCCGCCCGGAGCGCATCGGGCACGAGATGCATCGGGTCCTCGTGCATCGGGCAACCCTCGATCGCGTACGCGGCCCCGTAGTCCGTGCGCGTGTACGCTTCCAGACCCCGCTTGAGCAGGCTGACGATCGTGCTCTTGCCCCCGCCCACGGGTCCCATCAGCAACAGGATACGCTTGCGCACCTCAAGGCGCTGCGCCGCGGAGTGGAAGTACTCAACCACCTGCTGGAGGGGTTTCTCCATGCCGAAGAGCTCTTCCGTGAAGAACTCATATCGGGGCGGTTCGTGATCGCCGCCCGGCTGCATGCCGGCCGCCATGATCATGTCGAACACACGTCCGTGAGAGAGACGCGTGAGCGCCGGAGTCGCCTTGACCAGCTCGAAGTAGTCAGCGAACGTGCCGTGCCACTGGAACTTCTCTTCGGCGGAGCGGAACTCCGCCAGGCGCTGCATGAGGTCCATTGCTTCCCTCCCGCGAACCGACGTCTACTTGCTGCCAATCGGACCCCCCAGGAGGCATTCCGGTTCCGGAGCACTCCCTGGGCATCCCCAAACGCTCACTACTTTGTAGAGTCGGCGCAACGGCGCTAGTTCTGGAGATGATGCGGTGCTGAGCCTCATTCTACCCTCTCCGGCGACGCCTTTCTGTTTCCCATCCCCCTCGAAAGGAGAGCAACCGGAGTGCGCTTCTGTCGTTTACAACCAGAGGTGTCTCTTTCAGCTCGCCCTACCATGCCAGCCGCGAATCCCTTCTTCCTGCGCGAACTGCGCCGCCTACAGCACCGGCCACTTCCTGTTCAGGCCCTGGTGGTGCTCGTGCCCTCCCTGATGGGCGCCGCGTTCGGGCTGCTCGTGCTGCTGCGGGCCGGGCGGGGGGTAGGGGGACCGTTCGTGCCGTGGATGCTCGCACTGCTCTGCGCGCCGCACGCTCTGGCGTGCCTGCTGGCCGGCGCCTATGGCGCCGACCGCATCCTCGGCGCCGAGTACCGGCAAGGCACGCTGGAGGGCCTGTCGCTCCTCCCGATTCCCGCCGGACGCCGCCTCCTGGCGCAGTGCGCGTTCCCCGCCTACCTGATGTGCCTGGCATTCGCAGTGGGGCTCCCGGTTCATGTCCTCGTCACGGCACTGGGCCGCGCCGCGCCGGCCGAAGCGCATGGTGCGCTGGGAGCCATTGCCGCGCTGGGCTGTGTCTCGTTTCTCACGGTGCTCCTGCTGCCGCCCGACTCTCTGTCGCGCCTCCGGGAACTGCGCAGCGGCGCGGGTCGGCGGGCGGCATTGGATCTTGAACTGCTGCTCCGCGGTGCACTCGTGTCGCTGGCGGGCCTGCAATGGGTGCTGTGGGTCGGAATCGGCGGGTTTCGGTCGCCGGGCCGGGCGATCCCGTTTTTCGGACAGATCACGCCGCTCTGGAGGGTGGGAGCGGTGTGCGCGGTCATTCTCGTGGCGGCGGCGGTGCTGACTGCGCTGGGCGCATCCGACCCGGTTCCGGACTCCGCGGGACGTGCTCCCGACGCCGAACCGATAACGCGTGGCGAGGCCGAAGCGGGATCGGCGGACACTGTTGGAAGTCGCGCGGGGTCCCTCGGCATTGCCCGCCGAGCGGCACCCGTTCGTACCGCTGCCGCCGCAGTTCACTACTACGCAATCGTGGGAATCTTGCTGGGCTCGCGCGTTTCTGCGATCCCAGGATGGGTGGCGGCGCTCATTTTACTCGGGCCTCCCGCGTTTCTGCTGGTCGCGCGGTGGCTGCTGCGCGGGGCCCGCGAGGATCCCCGATCGCAGCGAGAAGTCCGCTGGGCGGAACGGCGATGGGACAACCCGCTGCTGCTGAAGGATCTCCGTGTCTACACCCGGTACGGCGCCATGCGAGCCACGTCTTTCCGCATCGGCGCCGGAGTCGCGGCCTTTCTCGCACTCCAGGCATACCTTGCTCATCGGACGGGGGCTCCTCTCGACCAGTTGCTGAGTCGTCTGGCGTACGTCTCGCTGCTGGGCACACTGCTGCTCTACACTCTCGCGGCGGTCCGAGCCTACAACGTCTGGACCCAGGAGCGACGGTGCGGCGCGCTCCCTCTTCTCTTTCTGACCCCGCTCGGGTCAGTGGAGATGCTCCGGGGACGCATGCACGCCGCCCTGCTCTATTCGTTCATCTCGGCCGCGCCGATCTGGCTCCTCGGCCTGGTCGGCGCCACCTGGTACGCCGGGCAGGGAAAGCCGTTCCTGTTCCTCTCCGTCGCCACTCTGGCGCCGGTGTTCTGGCTCTTCGTGGTGGCGCTGGGGTGCGTGGTGCGGCCACAGCGCGATCCGCCGTGGCGGTGGCCGGCGGAAGACTGGTGGGAAGCAGGGCTGGGCGTACTCCAGATCACGTCGTTCGCCGGCTCGGCGCTCCTCATTGACCGGGCGGCAGCCGACCGGGCAGGGTGGCAGGACGTGGGAGTGATGCTGGTGGTGCTCGGGCTGAATCAGTTCATGTGCTGGGCCTGCTTCCGCCTGCGAGTGCGTACGCTGGACCTCCTGCGCCACGGCGACCTCGAAATCTCGTAGGGGGAGCCGGAGGTAACCGGGGAAGCCGGTCAGTTCCGTGCCCCACTGGTCTCCAATGCATCACGGGGCGCGCTGTTCCCGGCGCGCGGCGCCTGCCACGGTCTCGTGAGCACGGCTTTCCTGCCACAAGTCCCCCGTGTGTAGGGAACAGTGACCACGCCCCTTTGCAAGAGCGTTCCGGCGGTGCGGCCGGAAGTTGCGCGAAACCTGGGCCTGCGCTCAGTGGCACCCACCCCGGCCGCCGGAAGTAGTCCACCCCAAGACCCCCCGAAAGTAAGCGGGGAGGCCGCCAAAGCGCGAAGCAGGATACGTTCGAGCAAGGCGCGAACGTGAAAGCGGCGCGACCTGTCCAGGGTGACCTCAGACGTCGCTGGGCCCGCAACTGATTTGTTGTGGGGTTCGCACGCGGCCAAACCGCCGTCCGCGCCGTACGACGCGCCGGAGAGGAGCACTGAAAATGGGACTAACGAATCGGGCTGCCGTTCTTGCGTTCGGGTTCACTGTACCGGCGGCGCTCATTTTCGGAGGCGCCATCCCCGGGACGATACATGCGGCGCCGAGCCTGCCGGATCTGGGACCGAATGCCTCGCTGCGTGGGAAGCGGGCGTTTCCGGCAGACAATCCCTGGAACCGGGAGATTGCCCGGGAACCTGTGGACTCACACTCGGATGCGTTGATCGCCGCAATCGGCGCGGAGCGGCCCCTGCATCCGGACTTTGGGACCGTATACGGGGGCGCACCCATCGGGATTCCCTATGTGGTCGTGTCCGGAAACCAGCCAAAAGTGCCGGTGCGGTTCGAATACGCCGATGAGAGCGATCCAGGCCCGTATCCGATCCCGCCGGACGCACCCATCGAAGGAGGGCCGGACAGCAAGGGCGACCGACACATTCTGGTCATTGATCGGGATCAATGGCGGCTCTACGAGTTGTTCTCGGCCCGGCAGGTGGCCGGCCGATGGGAAGCCGGCTCGGGAGCGATCTTTGACCTGAATTCCAACAAGGCCCGACCCGTGGGCTGGACGTCGGCGGACGCCGCGGGACTGCCCATCTTCCCCGGCCTCGTGCGCTACGACGAAGTGATGCAGGCGGGCGCGATCCGCCACGCACTTCGCTTCACCGTGAAGCGCACCCGCCGCGCGTACGTGCCGCCCGCAAGTCACTTTGCCAGCCGCTCCGATGATCCATCTCTCCCGCCGATGGGCATGCGAGTTCGCCTGAAGGCGGACTACCCCCTTGAGGGCTTTCCGGCGCCGGCTCGGGTGATCCTGACGGCACTCAAGCAGTACGGGATGATCCTGGCGGACAACGGCAGCGACTGGTTTGTCTCGGGCGCTCCGCATCCACGGTGGGATGATCAGGCACTCGCCACGCTGAAGCGCGTGCGCGGCCGCGATTTCGAGGTGGTGCGGATGCCCTCGGTGACCGGCGCCCCGACCAGGAAGTGACGTGGAGCTGTGAGCCGGGCCTGCCGGGAGGACACACCCATCCCGTACCGGAAACTATTCCGTATCACGACGCCGGATGGACAGTTCGGCCGGCCCCCCGCCTGAGCGGCCGGGCCCCATTGGGAAGAGAGCGCCATGTGGAGAAAACGGATCCTGATCCTGGCTGCGGCGCTGGCGGGGGGGGCGGGCTCGGCCGGGTTTGCGGAGCCGCCGATCAGTTTCCCCGCGGGCGAACGGCAGTTGTTTCTGGACGAGCACTGCATCGCCACCACGGAGTACCTCACGCGCACGATGCACTCCCCCACCAAGCGGGGTGCGGTGATCCGCCCGGATCGGCCCTGGGAGACAGCCCTCCAGACACGCTGTGCACCGGCCTGGGATGAGAAGCGAAGACGGTTTCAGCTCTGGTTGATCACCTCCACCCCGGCGCCCGGCGTGGCCGGCACCACCTATGCCGAGAGCAGGGACGGGATCCACTGGGTAAAGCCGATCCTGCGGCAGTGGGAGTACCTGGGCTCGCGGGACAACAATTTTGTCGGTCTGGATCCTCGCTCGGAATGGCCCGCCAACGCGATGGAGAATGTGGTCCGGGACCCGGACGAGCCGGATCCGAGCCGGCGCTACAAGGGCTTTCTCGGAGCGATCCGCCGCCAACCCATCGTCAGCCCCGACGGAATCCGCTGGCGGCGGCTGGAGGTTCCTTCCATTCCCTCGAATGACGAGTCGAACCTCACCTACGATCGCCCGACCCGCACCTTCATCGCCACCCTCAAACGACCCGGGCCCCACGGGCGGTCGCACGGCATCTGGACGAGCCGCGATTTCGCGAACTGGACGGACAGCGGCGTGCTCTTCAGCGCCGACGCACAGGACCAGACCCTCTGCCGGCGGAACGTGCGTGCCCGCCTGGCGGATCCCACTTTGCAGCCCGTCCAGAGCGAGCCCGCCGCCTACAACGCCGATATCTACAATCTGGGGATTTTCCGCCATGAGGGATTGTACGTGGGCCTGCCCGCGGTGTTTCACGCTTCGGCTCGCGACGACGGCTTCCACCTGATCCAGCTCGCATGCAGCCGCGACCTGCGCAACTGGCAGCGGCTGGGCGGGCGCCAACCGTTCATCGGCCCCTCACCGGTCGGCGAAGACGCGTACGACCTGACGCAACTTCTGCCGCCGAGCGGCCCGATCGTGCGGGGAGACGAGCTGTGGTTCTATTACACCGGAATCAAATACCGGCAGGCGGGCCCCGATCCGAAGACGGGCGCCGTCTGCCTGGCGGTGCTCCGGCGCGACGGGTTCCTCTCGCTGGATGCGGGAGATACGCCGGGGACGCTCACAACCCGGTCGTTCACGGCCCCATCCGGGAAACTCTCGGTCAACGTGGATGCCGCCGGAGGCAGTCTTGAGGTGACCGTGCTGGACGCCTCGAGTCGGGTGGTGGCGGTGTCGAAACCGCTCGCCGGAGACAGGCCCCGAGCGGTGGTGCGCTGGAAATCCGGCAATCCGGAGAGTTCCGGGGGACAGCCGATACGTTTGCGTTTCACGCTGCGAAACGCCCGGCTGTACTCATTCTGGTATGGGCCCGCCGATGCTTCCCTGGATCGTTCGCCGGGCAGTACCCGGGCTGGAATGCCCGCGAACCGTTCCCCGGTCGTGCATCATGACGGCGCGCCTCCGACGGCCCTTCGGACACGCGAGTGAGGTCGCCCAGGAGGTGGAGGTCCGGGTGAGCACTACTCGGCGGGCCCCCACGCCTCGACAGCAGGAAGCCGGCCTCCGCTCGAGCCGGCTGCACTCCGCACCGGTGGAGCGGCGCTGTGCGATTACACCTCTCCCTGGAGAAACAACAGTGACGAGCGGACACTGCCACAGAACTCGGAGGATACAGTGGTTCACTCTCACCTAATCGGCGGTCTCGCGGGTTCCTGCGCGCTCGCGGCAGTACTTCTCACGGCCGCCGCGCTGGCGGCCGCAGCCGTTCCCATCGGCTCGCGTCTCGAACTCTTCGTAGACGACCACTTGATTGAGCGGATGACCGGCGGAGCTCAGCGGCGACTGCACCACCCGCAGCCGCGTGAGATCGCGCTCGTCACCGATCAGCCCTGGGAAGGGAACGGGGTCAACTACGTGACCGTCTTCCGGGACGGGGGCCGATACCGGATGTACTACCGCGGCGCGAACGAGGTTTACACGAAGGATTCCTACACCGCCACGCACCGTGAGGTGGTTTGCCTGGCGGAGAGTCCGGACGGCGTCCACTGGAAGCGGCCGAACCTGGGGCTGGTCGAGTTCAACGGTTCCCGGGAAAACAACATCGTCTGGGACGGGCTGGGTGCGCACAACTTCACACCCTTTCGGGACCCGAATCCCGCCGCCCTCCCCGCCGCGAAGTACAAGGCGCTCGGCAGCGGGGACGGGCCCGGTGGACGCGGGCTCTACGCGTTCCAGTCTGCGGATGGGATTCGCTGGGCGCTGATGTCGCAGCAGCCGGTCATCACCAAGGGGGCTTTCGACTCGCAGAACCTCGCGTTCTGG
>SYMT01000381.1 GCA_005805375.1 Actinomycetota bacterium | reverse complement strand
GTTGCCGCCCTCGTTCTCGATCCCCGCGCCTGCGGGCTTCTCATCCATGTCCTTGGTGAAGCCACCCCCCTGGACCATGAACCCCGGAATGACCCGGTGGAAGATGGTCCCCGCGAAGTGCCCCTTGGCCACGTACTCGAGGAAGTTCCCGACCGAGATCGGCGCCTTGTCCGCGTTGAGTTCCAGCTTGATGGTTCCCATGGAGGTTTCCATCGTGACTTTTTTCATCCCGCCGGAGCCCGCCGGTGCGGCGGAATCGCCGCCGGGTTTTGCGGCGCTGTCCGCCGGCGGCGTAGTGGACGCTGCAGGTGCGTTGGCGCCCGGTTGCATGCCCGGCATCGTGGGGTTCGTCCCCGCAGTCTCTTCCTTCGGCAACTCGCCGCAACCCGCCAGCGCCAGACCAATGGCCCCCGCCAGCAACCAAGGCAGCATTCGGACGCAAGCCTTCATGGTTCACAAGCCCCTTCGTTGTTACAGTCAGGATGTCGGCGTTTCGTCCGGGGAAGCCCGGCGCCGATCCCACGGGAGTTTCCGAGGGAGACGCCGGAAGTCCTCCTTCGCCGCAGCGTGATCGCTGCCTCCCCCTGCAGGATTCTCCTGGCTGCAGAAACCGTAGGTGACGTTGGCGGTGGGATCATGGATAATAGTTTCAGAAACTTCTGAAAGGTCCGATGGCTTGACCCGCCGGCAGACAGGAGATGAGAGAATGCCCCGACCTCCCGTTGAATGGCCCATCCCCGTGTACGTGGCGGAGTTGCGTGACCGCCTCCTCACGTGTTTCCGGACTCCCGGCGCGCTGCTGCGCGCCCACGTGCCCTCGCCACTCGTTGCCGAACTCGTGCACGGCGAGGGCTTCGTCGTTTTTGCGCAGGGCGCCGGGCGGTGTCTGAAGCCGATCGGTGGTGTAGAGACCCTGGCGAGCGAGTTCCGTTACGTCGAGTTGTTCACCCCGGTGCGCTGGCGAGGGGCTTGCCGGGCGGAACTGCGGGGCAATCTGTTGCTTCGCCTCTGCACTGATTCCCCTGGTCTGGCCCGCCTGGTGCGGACGGCTCTCCATTTCGAGCCCGGCTGGGGCAGCCGCCAGGACGGTCCCCGATTTGGGGCTCCTGTGACGCCGGATGAGTTCCGGTTTGTTCGCCCGAGGGATCTCGACGCGTGGGATGGACGGTCGGTGCTCGAAGATGCAGCGCAGGCGGAGAGCCTTCTGGTCCACGCAGAACGGTACTTCGTGCCTTCCGGAGACGGGGCCGCGCTCTGTGCGATCCCCCTGCACCAGTACGCCCGCCGTACCAGTGCGGCGCCTGCATCGGCGGAACACGCGGCCCGGGTTGCGGAAGAGCTCAATATCCCCCTCGACCAGCTTGTGGCGGATCACGTGCTGTTCCAAAAGCGATGCACCCACACGTGGTCGTTTCCGCCGGAGCGGATTCCCAGGGCACACATCGCCCCCCCGCGTTTGTGCGACCTGGTGCGGTCCCGCTCCCGTTTGGCAGAGCAGCGGGGGCTCGAACTGGGCCGGGATGCGGGACATTTCCGTCCTGCGGCATAAGCGTGGTGCAGGTCAGCAGCAGATCTCGTGGAGCCCGCCGGAGAGGTCGCCGCGTGGAAATGCAGGTCCACCGTCCGTTCGCGTGGAAGCCTGGTGGGTGAAGGCGCTCACGCCGGCGGTGGACTACAGGCTCATTCCGGATCCCCCTCCGGTGCGGAAAGCGCCGCTCCCTCCTCGCCGCCAGGCGGGTCCGGTCGTTTCGCGCGAGGACACTCGCGACCTGAGGCTCGCGGTGTGACGGCGGCGTCAGGGATACCGGTCCGAAGGCAGACCGCAGATCTGTTCTACCAATTGCATGGTGCGGCAGGCATCCGCCAGCGTAGCCGCCGGGACAGGGGGAGACTGACCGGAACGAACCGCGCCCAGGAAAGCCCCTGCCTGTTTCCAGAAACCCGGCTTGAAGCGAAGATCGTCTGTGTCGGGTTCCAGCTCAGTCGCCGGCATGCCGCGCTGCTGCCAGGTAACCCGCCCGAACCCGGCGGTTGAGACCGCCTGGCAGCCGACGCCGCGCGCTTCGAAGCGGTGGCCGCCGGGACCGAACCAGTCCAGCAGCACGCGGCCCTGCGCCCCGCTTTCGAATTCCAGCAGCGCCGCGATCGAGTCCGGCCACGGGTTCTCCACCGACTGCCGCACGCTGTGGATGACGCGTGCCTCGCCGCCGAAGAAGCGGAGCAGATCCAGGGCATGGATGCCGTTCGCCAGCGCCCACCGGCGCAGTACCTCGGCGGGAAACTTCGTCCGCGAAACGCGCGCGAGGTCTTCGTGGGCCTCAACGGTAAGCGAGCGGACGCCCCCCAGTTCGAGCAGGCTCGCCCGTGCAGCCAGATGTGTCGCGTAGAAGCGCCGGTTCACCCCGACCATGTTGATCGCTCCGGAGCGTGCGGCGGTCTCGGCGAGGCGCGCGGTATCGGCGGAGTAGAGCCCCGGAGGTTTCTCCACGAATGTGGGCAGCCCGGCTCTGAGGAACAACTCCGCGACGTTGGCTACCGCCGGCACGCTCACCAGCACATACACTGCGTCCAGATCGTCACGGCGCAGGACTTCGGCTACTGAATCCACGCCCACCGGGACATCGAACGCCGCCGCCGCAGTGCTGCGCCGCGCGGTGTCGGGATCACAGAGGAGGGCCACCCGGCAGTCGTCCCGAGCGGTCAGTACTTTCAGATGCTCCTGCGCGATTCGGCCCGCACCGATCACGGCGACTCGCGTTGCGCTCATTCGTCTCCTTTCGGCTTCGCTGCCCGGAATGCTGCAACGATCGCCGCTGTGTCTTCGTACGATTGCAATGCAGCGATCTTTCCGTTGTGTACCGTCCAGACCATTGCCCAATCGTTCTCAAACAGGGCGCCGGATGCCTTGATCCGCCCGGTCTCTCCTCCGCGGACCAGTACGGTATCCCCCTCCACTGCGAAGTCCCGGGTCTCGAAGCGTGGAAACTCCACGTGGTCGAGCAGGATCTGGAAGAACTGAGCTACTGCATCTATGCCGACATAACGGCCCCCGTAGGGCACCGCCGGCGCTCCGGGAAACCGCCAGTCCACTCGCTCGTCCAGACACGCCAGCACCCCCGGCAGGTCCCCTCGAGCGAATGCCGCGTACACTGCCTCCACCACCTCGCGCGGGCTCCCCATCCCTCACCTCATCATCGTTCCGGACTGACAAGACGCCATTCCTCGCCCGGCGCCCCCTCTGCCCGTACTCGCAGCCCCACCAGGAGATGTCCATTGATGGAGAGGCGCTCCACCATCCAGAGGCCGAACTCCCGGACCTCATCCCACGCAGGCGGCGCGGGCCATGCGACGCGCTGCCGGTACTGAAACCGCGCCCCATAGCCGGTGAATCGCTGGAGCGAACCCTCGTATGCCCAGACGCTCACTTCCTCGGACACCGCCTCATCCGGACCCACCAGCCGGGCATCGGGGCACGGGCGGGCGCGGGATTGCGGTCGGAGCTCCAGTTCGGCACTCATCGCCCCCCCCCAGCGAACCGTTCGCGCAGAAGAACCTCGGGAATGACTTCCCGTCCCACTGCTCCCTGCCTCTCTTCGTAACGGCCCGTCTCTCATTCCACGTCCGGGCCGAAAAGGCAGGACGAAAGGCGCAGGTCGCCTTTCGTCCGTGGCTTCCGTGCTTCCGCCCGATTCAGACTTTCGACGGCACGACGTACGGCTTGCGATACTGGCGCGTGACCATCTCGTTCGCCGCGTCGTTGTCCACAAAGCGCTCCTTCTTCGGGTCGAACTTCAGGAGGGCGCCGTAGGTCAGGGGCGTGTTCGCCAGATCCACGCCGTTGCGGACCAGGTGCTCCTTCATCTGTTCGAAGCGGTCGAGCGCTACGGCATCGGTTCGGATCTGGTCCTCGATGTCGCCGCAGGACATGGTCTTCCCGAGTTGGTGCGAGATCATCGCGGTGTGGCAAAGCGCGCTGGAGAGATGGGTTTCCAGGCATTCCGCGTTCAGGACTTCCTGTTTGCGCTCCCGGACCGCCTGGATCCAGTTTGCAAAGTGGTCCGTGCGATCCCCGTCCCCGCGGAACTCGCGGATGGTCTTGCCCTGCCGGTCTACAGCGACCAACGGGCTGCCGCCGCCGACGATGACGAGTTTCCCCCCGTCGCATTCGGCAATGACCCCAATCCCACCCGCGCGCGGGATGCCGAAAGGATTGTCCATATTGCCGCCCCACTGGCGCGGATCATGGAACTGCTTCCCGGCGGGCAATCCGCGGGTCTCGAAGATGAGCGGCGCCGGTTCGTAGTCATGGTAGACCACCTGAGTGTTCGGGGTCTCCCCGTCGTCCGCATAGCCGAGGCGGCCGCCGATGCTGAAGACGCGGGGCGAGAGTTCGTTGACTCCGAGGACCCAGCGGGCGATGTCCATCTGGTGGATCCCCTGGTTCCCCATGTCACCGTTGCCGGTGTCATTCACCCAGTGCCAATCGTAGTGCAGATTCTTGCGGCGCAGCGGCGCCATCGGCGCGGGACCGCACCAGAGATCGTAGTCCAGCCCTCCGGGCATGTCCCCGCGCCCGGTGTGGCCGATCGCCTGGCGCGCCTTGTAGCAATAGCCGGTGACCACCTTGATCTTCCCCAGGTTGCCGGCGCGCAGCCACGCGATGGCTTCGGGAATCCGCGAGCTACTCCGGCTCTGGGTGCCCCCCTGGATGATGCGGCGGTAGCGCCGCGCCGCCTTCACCAGTTGCCGTCCCTCCCAGACAGTGTGGGAGATCGGCTTCTCGATGTACGCGTCCTTCCCCGCCTGGCAGGCCCAGATCCCGATCAGGGAGTGCCAGTGGTTCGGGGTCGCAGTCGTGATGGCATCAATGTTCTTATCGTCCAGCACGCGGCGCAAATCGGTGTGGGCCGCTACCTTGATCCCGCGCTTGTCCAGTGCGGCGACGTTGCGGCTCAGCACGGCCGGATCTACATCGCACAAGGCAACGAGCTTGACGCCCGGCATGTTGGAGAAGGCGCTGATGTGGCTGGTGCCCCGCCCGTTGAAGCCGATGACCGCGACCCGGATGTCCTCATTCGCCCCCAGCACCCGAGAAGGCAGGAGTGAGAATGTCCCGGCCCCCGCAGCGCCGGCAAGTAGGTCACGTCGGGTGAGTTGTGGCATGGTGTGCAGTCTCCCTTGGATCGTCTCGTTTCGGGGCTCATCCTTCGCAGAGGCACCCGGCGGCGCCGGTATCGGCGCTGCTCTTTCCTCAAATTCTCCGTCGCCGTTGGGATCGCCTTCGCCGTTCTCGCAGCAAGCTTTTCCGTTCTCGGCCGCGCAGCCCTCTTGGGAACGCCGGGCCAGGTGAGGAGTGAGTGGAGAGAAGTGAGAAACGAGTGGAGGCCCTCACTCACTCCTCTCCACTCGTTCCTCCCGTCGGCCCCGGGAACGCCGGCATCTTGCCGGCCCGGAACCCTGGTACCCTGGCCCCCCCCGTCAGATCGGATCCAGCGGGTAAACTTTCCGCCCCAGCCGGTGGAAGTGGACATTTACCGGGTTGTGGACCCCCGGCTCGGCCACCACGTGGATCTGACCGGCCCAGGCTTCGAAGCCAGCGCGGAAATGCGCCGCAGATTTGACGCCGATCGTTCGCATCGTACGCGGATCAAGGCCCAGCGAACAGGCGAACGCCGTGTCGAACGGCTGTTCCCGGGTGGTGACCAGCACCACGTGGACGCCGTCCTGCTCAATCCAGGCAGAAGGCCCCATGTGGCCTTCCAGGCCCGCAAACATCGCGCCGCCATAGCGGAAGACGCCGTCCGAGAGGGCCCGGACCGTGGCATGCATGCGAACAGGCGTGCCCTGAAGCGGGGATGACCTGGCGCCGACGTCCAGGGTCAGGATGGCGCCCACCCCGGCAGTGTGGCATTGTGCGATCGCTTCGGGGTCCACGATGTACAGGATACACGCATCGCGCAGTCCGGCTTCGAGGAATGTGCGGAGTTGACCGGTGCTGTCTCCGGGGGAGCCGCCACCGGTGTTGTCGTGTCGGTCCGCGAAAATCGCGGGATAGCGTCCGATTTGCTCCGCTAGGGCGAGTGCTTCCCGGGTCGAAGGCATCGTCTTGTGCCATTGGGAGCGGCGCTCGAAGATCCACGCGCCCAACTCGTCGGCGTACTGCTGGGCAACCGCCTCGTTGTTGTCGGTGACGACGTAGACGGAAGCGCCCATGTGGGGACCGTCAGCCAGCGGGAAGCAGGTGGCGATGGAGCCGCAAACCACGCCGGGGCGCGCTTCGACCTCGTGCAGGCGCTGGATCGCCTCGCGCATCGGCGGGTGGGCGGTGACCTGCTCCGTGCCCCACATCATAGGGATCTGGCAGAGCGCCATTGTGGGCCGCAGCCCTCCGCGGACCATGCGGACCAGCACGTCGGCGCACTCCCTGCCCCGGGCGGCCATGTCTACTTCAGGGAATGTCTCTCGTCCAATCAACACGTCGGCGGCCCCGACCATCTCCGGTGAGATATTCGAGTGGATGTCGAGCTGCACCACAATCGGCATCCCCGGCCCCACCTGGTTCCGCACCGCGGTCAGGATCGCGCCGTCCGCATCGTCGAGCCCCTCGGCTACCATCGAGCCGTGCAACTCGAGCAGGATGCCGTCGGCCGGACCGGCGGCGTCAATGCCACGCAGCAATCGTGCCAGAATCCGGTCGAAGTCGGCTCGGGGCAAGGGGCCGCTGGGGTGGGCCGTGGCGTGCAGCACCGGCACAAGCGCGAAATCATGCGCCTCCGCGCCGGCGATGAACCCTCCCGTGGGGGTATTCACTCCCCGGTAGGTGTGCAGAATCTGCTCTCCGGTCATCTCACCGAAGCGGTGGAAGAAGTCGGCTTCGACCGTAGGGACCGGAGTAAATGTACTGGTTTCGTGGCTGAAACAGCCGGTGATGACGCGCATGCGATAACCCTCTCTGTACCGCTGGTTTCTACGTCCGGACTTCATCCGCCGCAGATCGGATCGTGTGCCCCCAATCGTATTGGGTCCTGCTCTCCCGTCCCTCCGGACTCACTAATCCGGGGCCCGGCCCAGGTGCCGATCCAGGAACTCATAGGCTGCCTGGCGGGATGTGTCAGGAAAGTCGTGTTCGCAGTCCGGATGAACCGCCTGCAGTCGGTCTGCGGCGCCGAGCTTCTCGTAAATGGGCCGGGCAGCCGTCAGGCAGTCGCGCACGCCCTGTACGTCAAAGTTCGCGTCGCGGAGCGGGCTGTTGGTGAAAAACGGGCGAGGCGCCAGGGCGGCCAGCACTTCCGGGAAGTCAAACGGGACGCGGTCCGCGCTGTTGGCGAAGAGCGAGGTGATGCGCGGCATGTAACACGGCTGGGCCCACGGTGCGAGATTCCCCTCCCGATAGCGATGGAAAGCATTGAAGCCGCAGCTCGTGACAATCGCCTTGAGGCGCGGCTCGAACACAGCCGTGTACATCGCGTTGTGCCCCCCGAGGGAGTGGCCGATCACGCCCAGATTGCCGCCGTCCACTTCCGACATTCCCTGGAGCAGGTCCACGGCGCGGATGTTGTCCCAAATGGCGCGCATTGTGCCGCTCTGGAAGCCGTCCGCCGGGTCGAAGGCACAGGTGTAGTCACCGAACGACGGATAGTCCGGCGCGAGGGTGATGTAGCCGCGCCGGGCCAATTCGAGAGCGTACTGCCGGTTGGCCCGTTGTGTCGGATCCGCAACGATGCGCTTGCCGGGCGCACCGGTCGGGTGCAAACACAGCATGGCGGGAGCCCGCTGCCCCTTGCCGACGCGGGGCAGCAGGAGGATCGCCCCCACGCGCTGTCGGCGGGTCGAGGCATAGGTGATATGGCGCTGGGTCAGGTTGCCGACGCGCTCTTCCTTCTGGACGCGTACGTCCAGTGGCACGCGTTCGTCGGCTCCCGGCAGGGGCCCCATGGCCCGTTTCATGCCTTCCAGGAGCTGCTCGCGCCGCCGGGCCCAGTCGCCGGCGGTGCGGATCGGCCGGGCCCGACCGCTCTCGGTTGCGACAGAGGAGAGGTCCTGGTGCCCCCCGCCGCGGCGGAGGTGGCGGGCGAGGTCGGGAACGGTGTTTTGGAGGGCGCCTGCGACCAGTTGCGCCATCTCCAGGGCGCCCACCCGGGAGAAGTGCGTACGGTCCGACGCCGAGGCGCTCAGATCGGCACTCCCTGCGTCTCCCAGACGTCCAAAGAGGTCGAGGCTCAGCGCGTGAAGATCCACGACAGGCACTCCCTCTTCAGCCCCGACCACAAACACCGCATCGGCGTACGGCTCAAGCGTCGTGTGGATCTTTCCGCCCTGGAAGGTCCGCCGCGCGACCGGTGTCACCAGCACGGGACGCGCGTTGGCCGCACGTGCCTCCCGCACGTACCGGCGCAGGAAGTCGCGAAAGTCGCCGTCGGCGTTCGTGGATCGCTCGCCCTTCCCCGGCTGGTCGTTGTGTCCGAACTGGATGAATACGTAGTTCGGGTGATCCGCCAGCGCCCGCTCCCAACGCCCCTCCGCCAGGAAGCTGCGGGAACTCCGCCCCGAGGCGGCGTGGTTGAATACTACTGCCTGGTCGTCGAAGAACCGGCCGAACACCTGCCCCCACCCGGTGAGTTCCGGCCGATCCGGCGGCGGGCTGGGGTAGCTTGCCGCTGTGGAATCACCGATGATCGCGATGGTTACAGCCCCAGCGCCGATAGGGCCGGGTTCTCCCCCGCCGAGTGCGACTGTGGGAACCGCCACGGCTGCGGCCAGCACCAGCGCCAGCCCGGGGAGTAGCATGCCGGACAGGGCCGGGTATGGATCAGACATGACGGTACTCCCTGCAGAGGATCCGGGTGCCTCTGGGTGCGGCCGTGGTGCTTGTGGATTTCGGCGCCACGGGCATGAGTGGTGAGGCGGAACGTCCGCTGTTGTGCCTGGACCTCTGTGGGCCCTGTGGGGCGGAACTCTTCTGGACGCGACTCCGGGTCGCCACCGGAATTGTTCACTGAGGTGCCCCCCTTTGTCAGGGCAGCGATTCCGCGTCTCTGAGTGATCGTCTTGGCCAACAACACTCCGTTTGCGCTGGCCGCCCCGGCATCTCTTCCAGGCGGCGCGGCTTACGGCCTTCGCGCATAGTCCGGGTTAGAATAGGCGTGGAAGGAATGAGAGATGTCACTCACCCTGACGATTCCGGACGAGATGGCGCGAGACGCACGAGCGATTGCCCGCGACTCCGGGGATACCGTGGAGGGCCTGTTGCTTCGCGCACTCCAGGCTCACTTCCCGCCCTTGCCGCCTGATTTGAAGGCGGAGTTCGACGCGTGGGAGCAGGCGTCGGACGAAGACTCTGCGGACCAGTGGGAGAGCACCGGGTAGGCCGCACATGAGGCGCAGCGAAGTCTGGTCCGTCTCTCTCCCGGCAACTTCCGGGCGTGAACAGGGGGGGCAACGGCCGGCGGTCGTCATTCAGGATGACGACTACGGGCAGGGGTCGCCGCTGGTGCTGGTGATTCCAATCACCAGCCAGATGGCGGCCTCGCGGTTTCCTGGGAGCGTCGAGATCGCGCCTACGCCGGAGAATGGGCTTTCATTGCGTTCGGTAGCGATGAGGTTTCAACTGCGGGCGTTGGACCGGACGCGATTCGTTCGCCGGCTCGGCACGTTGTCAGATGTGGAGTTCGCTGCCGTCTTTCGTGAAGTGAAGCGCTTGATCGGCCTGGACGATCCCGAATAGGATGCTTCCCGGCAGCGTCACTCGCGTGTGCCTGCTCGCCATTCACTGTGGGTTCCCTCAAGCGGTCCGGTCGGAACATCGCGGCCTGAAGGCCTTTCCGGGAGCACACCGGGCCACATGCCGCGAGTTGGCAGAACGGGTCGCCTTCGGGCTCGCCGAGCCGGTTGCCGCTGCCACGCCAACGGGTTCAACGCCCGGCGCGACGTTGTTGGAAACAACCATCGC
Source organism: Actinomycetota bacterium (assembly GCA_005805375.1). GTDB lineage: Bacteria > Armatimonadota > SYMT01 > SYMT01 > SYMT01 > SYMT01. The sequence continues at coordinate 5,415 of SYMT01000381.1, read as the reverse complement.
GCAGTCGGATCGGCGGGCGCGACATCCTCCGCCACCCGGCGGAGGATGTCGCTCTCCGGCTGGGGCCGCCCCACATTCGTCCGCGACGGCGCGGCGGGCGCTACACCAGTTCCGGCACCGGTTGGGCGCCGTCGGGAAGGACGCGGAACGGACGTCCCTCGGCGTTGTAGATCTCCGTCTCCGGACGGATGCCGAAGCGATGCAGGATCGTGGCCCCGATGTCGGACGGCGAGATGGGGCGATCCTTCGGGTAGGCGCACTGGTCGTCGGACGCACCGATGACAGTGCCACCGGGGATGCCGCCTCCCGCCAGGAATACCGTCTGCACATGGCCCCAGTGATCGCGCCCGCCGTCCTTGTTGATCTTCGGCGTGCGGTTGAAGTCGCCGTTGACCACGACCAGCGTAGTGTCCAGCATCCCGCGGTCGTGGAGGTCCTGGAGGAGCGAGGAGACGGCGCGGTCCACATAGGGCAATTGCAGCGTCTTCAGGCGATTGAAGTTGTCCGCGTGCGTGTCCCACCCCCGACCGATGACCGTGACAAAGCGTACTCCGTTCTGAACGAGCCGCCGCGCCATCAACAGGGCCTGCCCCACCACGGAGCGGTTGTAGTCGTTGGGTGCGATATCCCCGGCGTTCCCCTGTGCCACCACCTCGGCGGCCAGTTTCGGGCGGCCGTACCGGTCGCGAAGAGTGGCCGGCTCGCGCGTGAGGTCGAAGGCGCCGCGAGCCGCCGGTGCAGTGAGCATGTCGAACGCTCGCTGATAGAAGGCGTCCGCGGCGCGGGCGCTCGCTCCGCCGGCGGCGATGGGCGCCGCGTGTGTGCCGGATTGAGAGAGTAATTCACGACGGCGGGAGAACCGCTCCCCGCTGAGGCCGCCTGCCAGCGTCAGATCTTGCACCCGCATGTCGGGATCATTGACGCACGGAATGACGAACGGCAGGTCCTGGGGCGGCAGCCAGTGAGCGCCGCCCGCTTCCTTCATGGGGGGCTCGGGCAGGTGGATGTGCGGCGGCAGCGAGGTCTTGTAGCCGCACAGCTTCTGGACCGTGGTGCCGAGCATCGGGGACGGCAATTGGGGCCAGGTATTCCAGCCCGTGGCGTTGTACTGCGCCCCACCTTCGTGGTCATCGCGCGGATGCGTCACCGAGCGGACCAGGCAGTACTTGTCCGCCATCTTCGCCAGGAGCGGCAGGTGCTCGGAAATTTCAATACCGGGCACGTTCGTGGGGATCGGCTTGAACTCACCGCGAATGTCCGCCGGCGCGTTCGGCTTCAAGTCCCACATATCAATCGAGGAGGGACCCCCGCGCAGCCAGAGGAGGATGCACGACATCTCGCGCTTCGGCGCCGCCTGAGCGGCCTCCAGACGCAGCAACTCCGGAAGAGACAGTCCGAGGCCGCCCAGGAGCCCGGCCGTCAGCACCTGACGTCGCTCCATCCGCCGGTAGCCGGCGCAGCCGTGATCGAAGGGGGTCCGTGACATCTCTGGTCTCTCCTGTGAGGCGCCTCTTTCCGGGTGAGACACCGGTGAGCTATTCGCAGTTTCAGGGTTTCCGGGGATATGTTTCCCAATGGGACTGCGGGGTGGGCGCAGCGGGGTGGGCCGCACCGGGGTGGTGGGCCGCACCGGGGTGGCCGCACCGGGGTAAACCCACGGTGCTACGACGAGGAAAGCCCTACGGGCTGGCGGCGTGCGATCCCAATGGTGCAGCGGGGTGGCCGCACCGGGGGTGGTGGCGCACGGGGTGGTGGGGCGCACCGGGTGGTGGGCCGTGTCCGTGGGGTGGGCCCAGGTGGTGGGGCGCACCGGGTGGTGGGCCGTGGGTTTACCCCGGTGCGCTCCCCCCGGTGCGGCCCATCCCACGGGTACGCTCCCATCCCCAGCGCGCCCCGTCCCCGGTGCCGCCCACCTCGGCGTGCCCACCTCGGCGCGCCCCACCCCACGGCAAACCGCCCCGGTCTATGGTGCCTCCGCCGCCAGCCCGTAGGGCTTTCCTCGTCGTAGCACCGTGGGTTTACCCCGGTGCGGCCACCCCGCTGCGCTCCCCCCCGGTGCGCCCCACCCCCCACCGGCGCGCCCCGACCCCGCTGCGCCCCACCACCCCCCGCGCGGCCCACCCACCTTTTTCGCAATTCGTCGTTCGCATGGGAATATTCCCCTCGCGCCGGGAGTCGTGTTCCACAGGGGCATGCCCGCCCGCGACGAATCCCGTGAAACTACGCCCGGATGGCGCGTGTCTCAACCTCACGATCTTCGTCCTCACTTCGGATTACCCGCAATGCCCCCTCGTTTCCGTGTTCTCCTGCCGGTGCTGCTGCTCGCGCTGGGCGCCCGGTGGGAGGCAAGGGCTCCTTCCGGTGGCACGAGGGCTACGGGGCGCTGACCCTGGCGCACAGGGACCTGGAGCGGGTCACCGAATACATCTGCAACCAGAAAGACCATCACCGGGTGGGTTCGCTCCTGAAGTCCCTGGAACGGTGGGGCGATGAGGACCCACCGACCTCGCAGTACGCCGCCCCGGGATGAATCGCCGGGGCTCCTCCGGCGAAACCGGTTGAAAACCGGTTGGGGACGGGCGAACGTCGCGGTTGCGCCCTGCGGGTCGGCCTATCGCCGGCCGTTCGGCGCGGAAACGCCCCGGTGGCCCGGCCCGCAACTCCGGCGTCGCCCCAACCGGTTTTCAACCGGTTTCAACAGCAGTAGCCCCGGTGATTCATCCCGGGGCGGGCCAGCGGTCGGGATGGGGGTCACGGACTGCGGCGTCCGGGGGTGGATGGGAGCGCCGGGAGGGCGCCCGGATCGCTGCACTGAACTTAGGATAGGCGCGGCCCCAACCGGTTTGCCCCGGTTTCCGGGCCTGGACCCTGGCCAAAGCAGGATCTGTCGGACCGATGAGAATGAAACACCGAGTACGAAGGTTCGGCCTGCCCGGCGCCGCGGCGATACTGGCGGTGGGTGCGGCCTGGGGGCCCGCGCCGGGCGCGCAGGAGGCCCCGCAGAGCCCCTCGCTGTTGCTGGCCTTCTCCTCCTACCGCGAGCATGTCGGGTACCCGCACGTGTTTCTGTACCGGCACGATGGGGTCGGGCAGGGCAGGCTCGCGGGCGGCCTCCCTTCTGCGCCGGACCGGAGTGATTTCGCGCCCCGGCTCACCCCCGACGGCAGACTCTGTGTGCTGAACTACGAGGAGGTCGGGAAGCAGAGCCGGTTTCTGCTGTGGGAGTGGCCGGCGCGCCGGCCGGCCGAACTCGGTTTGCCGTCGGGCGATGTAGTAGACATGCATCCGGCCCTGAGTGCCGGGGGAAAGCGACTGGCGTTTGCGTCGCTCCGCCGGAGCAACCCCGGCGGCTGGAACGTGTACGTGTGGGATCGGGAAGCGGGCCGTCTCCTCGAACCGGGGGAGCTCAATTCCGACGACGACGATCGGATGCCGGCGCTCAGTGGCGACGGCCGCCGTCTGGCCTTCGCTTCCAGTCGTGCCGGAGGGGCCGGGCTCCAGGACGTGTACGTCTACGACCTTCAGGAACAGCGCTTCCTGCCCGTGCCGGGCCTGAACTCCCCCTCGCGGGAAACGGAACCCTGCCTGTCGGCGGACGGTGAGTGGCTGGCGTTTGTCTCCACCCGGCCCGATCGGCCGGATGCTCCCGCCGGCACCGGGAATCTGAATGTCTATCTCTATAGCCTGCGGGAGCGGCGGCTGGCGCCGGTCCCCGGATTGAACGGACCCGGCGCGGAGCAATCGCCGGCCCTCAGCCCGGATGGCCGCTTCCTTGCCTTCGTCTCCGAGCGCTTCGGGCAGACCGGAGCGCGTGACTTGTTCCTGTACGATCGCAGTCCGGCTTCCGGTCCGCCGCGTCTCTTGCCCACCCCCGGCCTGAATTCGGTCCGGGACGACATGGATCCCGCGCTCGCCTGGGATCCGCCGGAATCTTAGAATTTCATTCCGGTCCCTGCCGGGAGAGGAGACGGCGGGCCGGATGGGGAACTCCAAACAGTCCTGGCGAAACGGCCGCCGGGAGGGGCGCGCTCTTGCGTCTCTCACGCACGGCAGCCGTCCTTTCTGATCTGGCAGAAGCGAGTATTTCCTGTGCGCGCGATCCAGTACGCGGCGCCGACGTCGCTCGGCGACGCGGTCGCTCTTCTTTCCCAAACCGGGGTCCGGGTCCGAGTCCTGGCCGGCGGCACCGATCTCATCGTGCAGATGCGGGAGCACCTCCGCGAGGTGGATCTGGTGGTGGACGCCAAGCGGATCCCGGAGTTGACCTTACTGTCGGTGGACGCCGAACGGGGGCTCACCCTCGGCGCGGCGGTCCCCTGCTACCGGATCTACGGTGATCCCGAGGTCTGCCGGCTCTATCCCGGCCTGGTGGATGCCGCAAGCCTGATCGGCGGCACGGCCATTCAGGGCCGGGCGTCCGTCGGCGGCAACCTCTGCAACTCCGGACCGGCCGGCGATTCCATTCCGGCGCTGATTGCTCTCGGCGCCACGGCCCGGATCATGGGGCGTGACGGTGAGCGGTCCGTGCCGGTGGAGGACTTCTGCACCGCGCCCGGCCGCAATGTGCTCCAGGCGGACGAGATCCTGGTGTCCCTGCACGTGCCCGCTCCGGCGCCCCGGTCCGGCGCCCGCTACCTCCGGTTCATTCCCCGGAATGAAATGGACATCGCCGAAGTCGGGGTCGGGGCCGCGGTGGTGCTGTCGGAGGACGGAAACACCGTGGTTTCGGCGCGTGTCGGCCTTGGAGCAGTGGGACCGACCCCGATCTTCGCGTCCGGAGTCGGCGACGTGCTGGCCGGTCAGGCGATTTCCGATGCGACGCTCGCGGCTGCCGCGGCTGCCGCCCAGGGAGCTGCTCGACCCATTTCCGACATGCGGGGCACTGCGGAGCACCGCCGGCATCTGGTCGGCGTGCTGACCCGGCGGGCTCTGGCGGGTGCGATCGAGCGCGCCCGCGGCCGGTAGCCCGTCCTCACTCCCCTCCTTTCACACCCAACAACAGATGAGCACCCCAATTCTTTCCGGGACCGTCGCCGTCCAGGCGACGGTCAATGAGGAACCGATCAGCTTTCTGTGTGAGCCGCGCGAAAGCCTGCTGGAGGTCCTGCGGGATCGCCTCCAGTTCACCGGCGCCAAGGAAGGCTGCAACAATGGGAACTGCGGCGCCTGCTCCGTTCTGATGGACGGGCGGCTGGTCAATTCCTGCTGCGTGCTCGGCGTGGAAGCCGCCGGCGCGCGTGTTACGACGGTCGAGGGACTGGCCGGCGCTGACGGCCTGACGCCGCTGCAGCAGTGTTTCCTGGAGGGCGCGGCCCTGCAGTGCGGCATCTGTACGCCCGGGTTTCTGGTGGCGGCGAGCGCGCTGCTGGAGAAGAATCCGAACCCGACCGAGCACGCACTTCGCTTCTGGCTCGC
>SYMT01000380.1 GCA_005805375.1 Actinomycetota bacterium | reverse complement strand
GCGGTAACTTGGAGGAGGGCAGTGGCGGCGGCAGTGAGTTCCATAACACCATGACGTACATGATTCCGTCCAGTTGTGTCCTCTCAGATGCCGCCGTGTCTCCTCACGGGTGGGAGGATTAATTCTGCTCGGTTCCCTTAACGCATATGGGGGTGTGGGGTGTGGGGTGTCGGGTGTCGGGTCCGGGTTGGGGCGGGTGGTGGGATCCGTTGGGGGCAAGGACGAGTTCGAGGTCGAGGACGACAAGTCCGGGTTCGGCTTCGACTTCGAGAACGCCCCCCTACGCCCTACACCCCACACCCACACCCGACACCCCACACCCGACACCCGAACAAAACCGGCGCATCTCCGCCAGTCCACGCTCAATCAGGGCCTGCTGACGCGCCTGTTTCTGCCGGATGCGGTCGGGCAGAGGAGGAAGAATTCCCAGGTTGCTGTTCATCGGCTGGAAGTTGTCCTCGGGGCCGTGGGCAATGTACTCCGTGAGCGCGCCGAGCATGCCCTCGAGCGGCAGTTCCAGCGGCTCGGCGCCCTGCGCGCGGCGGGCCGCGTTCAATCCAGCCAGCAGACCGGTTGCCGCGCTCTCGGTATAGCCTTCCACGCCGGTCATCTGGCCCGCGAAAAAGACGGGGGCCGACCGGCCGGCACGGTCCCGCACCTCGGCGCGGAGTTCGAGCGTGCGCTCCAGCAGAACCGGTGAGTGGAGATAGGTGTTTCGGTGCATGACTCCCAGGCGCACAAACTCCGCGTTTTGCAGGCCGGGAATCATCCGGAAGATCCGCTGCTGGTCGCCCCACTTCATCCGGGTCTGGAACGCTACCATACTATATAGGGTTGCCGCACGGTTCTCCTGACGCAGTTGGACCACGGCGAACGGCCGCCTGCCCGTTCGCGGGTCGGTGAGACCCACGGGCTTCATGGGTCCGAACGCCATCGTCAACGGGCCGCGCGACGCCAGTTCCTCAATGGGCAGGCAGCCCTCGAAGAGCTTCATCGGCTCGAAGTCCTGGAGTGGCACCAGTTCCCCGGCCAGTACGGCGTTTCGGAAGGCGTGATACTCCTCTTCGTTGAGCGGGCAGTTCAGGTAGCCGCCCGCTCCCCCCTCTTCCTGCCCTTTGCCGTACCGTGAGGCCTCGAAGGCGATGCTCCGGTCAATGCTCTCCGCGTCCACGATCGGCGAGGCGGCATCGTAGAAATAGAGCTCCGACGCCCCCGTGAGTTGCTGGATCTGGGCCGCCAGCGCGTCCGAAGTGAGCGGACCGGTGGCTACCACCACCGGCAAGCCCTCGGGAATTTCCACGGCTTCCTCGCGGAACAGAGTAATGCCGGGATGATCCGCAATCCCTTCGGTGACTGCACGGGCGAAGAGTTCTCGATCCACCGCCAATGCGCCGCCTGAGGGTACGGCAGCCGCCTCGGCGGACCGAAGGATCAGCGACCCGAGCAGTCGCATCTCGGCCTTGAGCATACCCGCCGCTGTGTGCGGCAGGAGCGATTTCAGAGAGTTGCTGCAGACCAGTTCCGCCAGGTCGCCGGTCTTGTGCGCGGGCGTCGGGCGTACCGGGCGCATTTCGTACAGCGCCACCTGCGCGCCCTGCTGTGCCGCCGCCCAGGCCGCATCGCAGCCTGCAAGCCCGCCACCCAGCACCACCACCTCGGTTCCGGCCGCACGATTCATAGGGAGCGTTTCTTTCGCGCGTTCGTCGCATCGGGTTGTCGTCAACCGGGGAAGGAAAGAGTGTAGAGGAGTAAGGACAGCGTGAAGGCCCAGGCTCCGCACTCGTGTCTCGCTCCTCCCCATTCTTTCCTCACTCCTCCCCACTCTTTCCTTCCCCGGTTGACGTCTTCTCCCGGGTCAGGGTAAGATTGTCCGAGCCTGGATTCCTGTCGGTACGGGAGCGGGTCCGTCGCCAATTGGGACGCGGGCCGAACGAGCTCCCCGGACGATCAGTTGCTGCGCCCAGCGGGCGCCCGGCCGCCCTACCCGGGCGGTCCTGATCGTTTCCGGCCGCCAGATGAGGTTCACACGTGGACACAGACAGTAGTCACAAACATCGCTGCAACCGGCGCGGTTGGGCAAGCTGCGGTCAGAAGGAGGGACGGGTGTAGACCCGGCCCTGCGTTTGTGTCCACGGCCCCGGCAACCGCCGGGGCTGTTTTGTTTCTGGGCGCCGGTGGCGCGTGCCCCCAGTTCCAAAGGCCCCCGACGCGCTGCGTAGAGAACCAGGGCGACCCCTTGTGGTTGCCCCTACCTTGCGAACTGGGGGAAGATACATGTCCTTCGCATTGCCGATGGCGCCCGAACTGGATGTTCGGGACCTCCTGGACCGGGATGGCCCGCGGGCGGTGGCGCTGCAACTGCTGACGCTGCACCCGGTGGAGATTACGGAGGCGCTGGAGGCGCTGGACGATGAGCAGCGCGTTCAGGTGCTGCTCGCCCTTCCGGTCAGCATCGCCGCCCAGGTGCTGCTGAACGGGGATGCCGCCTTCCGCAGCAGCCTGCTCGGGCGGCTGCCCGCAGAAACGCTTGCCCAGGCGCTGGATCGCCTCCCCATCGAGCATGCCGCCCAGCTTCTGGAGCAGATGGATCCGGACCATCAGGCAGATGTGCTGGCAGCGTCTTCGCCCGAGGACGTCGCGCAGATGCAGGCGATCCGGAGTTGCCCGCCGTCCAGCGTCGGCCGCTTGATGGTGCGCCAGATTCCGCGGGTGAACGGCGCCCTGACCGTAGCGGAGACGCTCCTCTATGTGCGTCGCGCCACCGGTGAAATGGAGACCATCAACGATCTCTACGTGCTGGACGACGACCGACGGCTGCGGGGAGTGGTCTCTCTGCGGGAACTGGTGCTGGCGGATCCGCGGGCCCGCCTGACGGACATCATGCAGACGCGGGTCGTCATGGTCGCCCCGGAAACAGATCGCGAACAGGCCGCCAACCTGGTGAGTCGCTACAACTTTCTGGCTTTGCCCGTGGTGGACGCGGACGGACGCCTGCTCGGGGTGGTGACGGTAGACGACCTGGTGGACGTGATGATCCAGGAAGGCACTGAGGATGTGCTCCACCTCGGCGCCGTGTCCGGTGGCGACAACGCCGCCGAGGACGCCTCCTACTGGGCCGGCCACATCACCAGCGCGGTGAAGAAGCGATTCGGGTGGCTGCTGCTGCTGTTTGTGGCCGGTTCTTTCACCAGCCAGGTGCTCAGCCACTTCCATCACGAACTCCAGACCGTGGTGGCGCTCTCCTTCTTCGTCCCGCTGCTGATCGGCACCGGCGGGAACGCGGGTTCCCAGGCCGTGATGACCGTCGTGCGCGGCCTGGCGCTGGGAGAGATCCGCCCACGCGACGCCTCGCGCGTGGTGCTGCGAGAGGCGGTGACCGGGCTGCTGCTCGGCTGCCTCCTCGGGGTTATCGCTCTGTGCGGCGCCCTCGTGCTGACCCGCAGTCCCGCCATCGGTGTGGTGCTGGCCGTCTCAATGATTGCCGTCTGCACCTGGAGCACGTGCGTCGGCGCCCTGATCCCGATCACGGCCCAGTTGCTGAAGGTGGACCCGACCGTCGCCAGCGCGCCGTTCATCAGCACCTTTGTGGACGCAACCGGGCTGCTGCTCTACTTCCTGATCGCCAAGGGGATGCTGGGGTTGTGAAGACAGGGCATCAGGTTCCCAGGGCGTTGCTGGGCTGGATTGGGGTGCCCTTTCAGGGCGTGGGGGGTCCCCTCCTGCGGCGCCGCAGGCGAGGATAGAGTGAACAGAAGAGAGAATAGAGTGAAGGCCCAGACACGCCACGCACCCGGACTGAACCTCGCCCGCAGGCATTGCTGACGAGGTTCATCGCCACGTCCGTGGAGGGCCGGCTCCACGCCGCAGCCGGGCCTACACACATCGCGGCAGCGGCCGGGCTTTCTAGGAGTGACTGTCCTCCCGTCCGAAGTCTGTTCCGGACAGTGCAGAGTCTCGTGTACCAGCGCTCGACATTCCGGGCATCCTGAGACCGGTCGGAGAGGCCCTTTGAACCCGTGGGCGCCGGAACCCGATCGCCGTGTCGGATGCCGGTTTCGCCGGCGACGCCTTCGTGAAAGCCTGGGAAATGCGGACCCTTTTCTCGATACTGCTCCTGGGAGCTACCCTGGCAGCCGGGCAGGCAGGAGCGCCCGTCGGTGGGGCCCCGTACATGCTTACGTCCGGTACGAGCACCTACGCGTGGACGGGCAGCGCGCCCCGCGAAGATTTCGACCTGAAACTGGTTGCGATCTGGACCTCGCCCGGTTCCCTCCTGGATACGGTTGGACTGGCACAGGCGCGGCCCGGAAGTTATTGCCTGAACGTCCTGCCGTCCGGCGTCGTACAATTCCGCCTTTACAACGGACGGGAGTGGCAAACGCTGGACACCGCAGCACCGCTGAAGTCCGGGGTCGAGTATCGGCTCCGCCTGGTCCGGCGCTCCGGCGCTGCACACTTCGAGGTGAATGGTGTGCCCGGCCAGTCGCGCCGGCTTGACATCCCGCTGGCGGCGGCGACGCTCTATGTCGGAGACTTTCCCGGCGACGCGGCGTTCGCGCCGAAGTTGCAGGTGGATCTATCAGCGATCGGAAAACTCACTCTGGTCAGTTTCTCTGTGCCGACGGCTCTGCCGAAGGAAAGGCTGGTAGATCCTGCGGGATTGGCCAAAATGGAGCAGGCGGAGCGGCTTCGAGGGCTGATCCGGAAAGCGGAGCAGGCGGGGTACCCGTTGGCCGTCGCGTTCGTTCAGGAAGCGGGCGAGGCCGGCCGGCTGGAGGCGGACTGGATCTTTGGAGATCTCGTGTCTTCGGGAGTGCTCGTGCACCAGGGTGGGTTGCTCCTCGTGACGGGCGCCGGCAACGTCATCTACCAGCGCCACCACCAGTTGGGGGATCGCCTCCCCTTCCAGCGGATCCGGGAGTTGCTGATCGCCGCGCCGCAAGGTCCGGGCCCCGAACGAATCGCATTTGTTCTCGAAGACATCGCGGGGCGATCGGGAGCGCCTGCGGCGGTTGCCGCGTCCACCGCGTCCACCGCGTCCACCGCAGTTGAGCTGGGGCCCGAGGGAGGCTCCGTCGGCACCGACCAGACGGTCCGGGTTGACTTCCCCGCGGGCGCTCTCCCGCAACGAACCAGAGTTACGATCCAGCGCCTCCAGGAGCCCGGCGGCGTGGCGGCTTATCGCATTGAAGCGCCCGGGAGAAGGGTGCTGCGGAAACCGGCACGCGTGACGTTTGCCGTCCCGCCCGGCACGGTGGTCGTGCGCCGGCTCAGCCCGAAGATGGCGTTGCTCCCGCCCCAGGTCCGCGATCCGCAAGGGCGTGTCCTGCTCTCGACTTCTTGCTTCAGCGACTGGCTCGCCGTGCCTGCTTCCACGGTCGCCGGTTTGGGCCGGGAGACGACGGAGATCGCCGGCACCACCCTGGCGGGCACGGGGGCGTGTGTCGTGCTCTGGTGGGCGGGCGGCACGGTTACTGCCGGCACCCTGGCACCGGTGGCCATCGCTCTGGTCGCTGGATGGTACATCGGCGACTTCGTCTACAGCCGCAGCGTACGCGCCAGCCTGGATGGACCGGTCGCAGTGGAAGGTTTTCGCATCTGGTGGGATCCGAAGACGGTTCCTTCCGCCCGTGCCTTCCTGTTGTGGACCGACCGCAAGGGTCGGGTGCTCCAGGTAATTACGGTCGCCGAAACCAGGGAAGTTGCCGACCGGATCGCCGCCGAGGAGGCCCAGGAGCCTCCTGATTCATCCGTGCTGCTCAGCGTGAACGGACGCGAGGAGGCCTTCTCGCGCAGCGACCTGGTGTTGCGGCGGATCCCGGAGGCGGTCCTCATAACGGCAGGCGAACTGGAGCGGGCACGGGGCGTGTACACCGGGATGGGTTTCCGGGCCCCCGCAAATCTTCAGGTGGCGATTCATCCGAACGTCGGCGCCAGCAATGACCAGGCCAAGGAGGCGAACGCCGGCCTCTGGGACGGCACCTACCTGTCAGTCAACAGCACGATACTGCAGTCCGACGAAAACGGTGACAATGTCCGTGGGACGCTGGCCCACGAATACTGGCACGCGTTGACCACAGAGAACGGTTTCAGTGAGGCATGGCCCGGTAAGGAAGAGAGCATCGCCACGGCCCTGGAGAGCGTGGTCCTCGGCGATCCTGACCCGGGGAAGGCAGCGGGCATGGACTTTCTCAAGCTCCGGCAGTGGACCTACGTTGAGCCGGTACTCCGGAACGGCCTGCGCGGTACCGGGCCCGACGAATCCGCCTCCAGCCGCGGGTACAACCTCTGGCCATGGCCGAAATTCATCTTGCACCGGTACGGCGTTGACGCTTTCAGGTCCTACGTCGAAGGCCGCACCCAGCCGGGGATCGAGCAGGCCTGGTTTGATGATTTCGGCCACTCGCTGATTCTGGGGACGGCCGACATTCCAGATCCGGCCACCTTGAAGATCGGGGGCCGCACCGTGAGTACCATCACTGGCTGGCGGGCAGGGGTCAATGAAAGGCCGGGCACGATTTCGTACTGGCGAGTAGCCCAAACCGCCGCTGCCGGCAGCCTCAAGTGGGGCGCCAACTCACGCGGGAGCCTGCCCCCATTCTCCGTCCAGTCGTACAACGTTGATATCCCGGTGCGCGACCCTGCGTGCCCGCCCAGCCCCTATGTGATCAGGCGGGCGAGCCGCTCCCAGCCGGAGCGCTTCCGGAACCAGTTGATCGTTGCGGCGAAAGCGACGCCGCGCGGCGTGCCGCTCGAAATCCGGCGCGACGCGCTGAAGGAGGACCGCATCTCGCTGCTGACCCCTCCCGAGTGGGACGAGCCGACGAAAGCGCAGCAGTTGCCCCTCACACTCATCAGCACCGGTGAGGGGCCGTCGCTCGCCGACGAACCGCTCCTGCTCTATCGCCTGGCGCCGCCGCGGGACATCACCGTTTTCGCTTCGCCGGGAAACGGCGGCGAAGCGCTGCGCGTCAACATCACGCCGGAGCCGTCAGGAGGCAACGCGCGGGGCTATCGCCTTTGGGTTCGCTTGAAGTCCGGAGCGGAAAAACCGGTCGCCGATCTGGTGTACCCGTCCCCCGCGCCGGTGAGGCCACCGTCGCCGGGGATACCACAGGTCCGGCTGGATCCCCAGATTCACTACGGCATCGTCCAGCCGACGGGGGTCCGGGCGGCGGAGGTCGCCGCGTTCGGCATGGCGACGCTGGACGCGGGGCCGGCACCGGGAGAAAAGGAGTTGCTCTCTGCGATCCGGTGGCAAACCCAGGCCGCGCCGCAAAAGAAGCCCTGCCTCTTCCCCTCGTCCTGCCCGGCCGAGGCGGGCATCGTCAAGGAGGGCGATCCGAAGCGCCCTCGACAGAAAGCTGAAGCATGCTTCTGCGGCCCCGCCTGCCGCTGCCTCGGCAAATAGCAGGGAACGCGCTCGTGGAGGATACCGTTCAGGATCGTCGTCCCGTGCGCAGCGGGGCGACTCTTTCGCCAAGCTGCCGGTGGGAATCTGCAGCGCGTACCCCTGTGCGGATCTCGATACGGCGCTGATCGAATCGTTGGCGGAGCCCATTCAGCCCCAGCGGTCCGCCGGTCGGATCATCAGCACGGATGCCCGAAAGGACTTCGATCGCCGGCTCGCTCGCTGTACGTGCCGCCGGCGCAACGTACGCGCACAACCCCGCAGGGAACCCGGATGCCGGGCCAGGGAATGCGAGCCTGAAAGTGGAGGCACTCCGCAGGCTTCCCATCTCCCTCGGGCGAGAAAGCGGGTACAATTCCATTGCGCATGTCTCTCCCTCCCCCTCTCCGCCCTTCCCGTACCGTCATCCTGACGGTGGTGACATTTGTTGGGGCCCTGACGGGGTTCCCCCCGGCGGTGGTGATCTGGTGGCTGGGCAACCTCATCCTGACGCTCACCGCGGTCGGCTGGGGGATCTTCCATCTGGGGGCGGTGCTCAAGGGGCGGGATGTGGCCTTGCGCTGGGCTTTCTGGGTCTCGCTCGCGGTCATCTTCGCTCTCTGGTCCCTGGCCGAAGTCGAACTGCGCCAGGTGACCGGAGATTTCGTCCTCCCCGAGGGGATTTCGGGGCTGATCGCACTTACCTTCTTCCCGCTGTCCCTCATTGTGCTGCTCGGCGGCGGCTTTGCGGGGAGTGCGCTGGGTGCGTTCCTGCAGCGAGATGATGCCCGGCGCCAGCGCCCGGGCGCGCGTACCGGCGTGCGCGCATTCTGGTTCGCGGTCGCGGGCCTCGCGTTCCTGACGATCCTGCTCCGTGCTCTTCCTCCGGCGAAACACACCGATGTCTGGATCACGATTCTCTGGAGCGGCCTGCCGCTCGCCACCGTGGCTCTCTGTCTGCTGGCGGACGATCCGGAACGGGCGCCGCAGCGGCATGTGCTCCGGTGGGTGGAAGCCGGTCTCCTCCGTCTGGTGTGGCGCACCCGAGTCCGCGAGAAGATGCGCACCGTGGACACTCGGGGGGCGGCACTGGGGGCCGCAGCAGGGCTGGCAGCGGTGTGTCTGGTGTTGCCGGGCGGGTTGGCGCCGCTGCAGACCACGGTGCTGGTTACCCTGCTGCGGTTTCGGAGTGCTCTGCAGTGGATTCCGCTGGGACCGGGGCCTTTTGAGGACGTAAGCGCAGCCGGAGGCGCTCTGCCCGGATCCGGGGATGGTCTCCCGGGGGACATTGTGCTGCTGGAACTGGACTCGCAGACTCGCCACCACATCCTCACCACCGGCTCCGAAGCGGCGGTGCAGGCCGAGGTCGTGCGCCGGTTGAAGCGCTGGGGGGCCGCGGCCGTGGTGCTGCCGTTCCCGGTGCTGGACGGCAGGCGTGACCGCATCCGCTGGCATGCCCCGGACCAGCCGCTGCCCGATCCGCCGGAAGTGGGGCGGACCCTCCGCGATCTGCCTCGCCTGGCCGCCGCCGTCCGGCAGGCCGGAAATGTCTTCCTGGCGCTCCCGGCGGAACGGGCGGAGTTTCGCGAATTGGAGCCGGTTCTGGATCTACTGAGCGGAGCAAGAGGGGCCGGCTCGGCTGAGCTTCCAGTGTTCCTGGCACGCCGGTTGCCGGTCATCCCACTCGATGTCCCCGGTGCGACTCCCCCCCCAGGCGCTCGGCGGAACCTCCTGCGCACATTGGAACCGGTGGGCCGAGGAACTGGCGGGAGCGGACCTCCGGATCGCAGGCAGTCGCTTGCCCCCGGGCCCCGGAGTTTTCGGAACCGCGTAGTCGTGCCGGCCACCGGGTCGGTCATCACCCGGCTTGCAGGGATGTTGGAAGGCACGGGAGAACCCCCGGCCGAGGTGGCCCCGGGCCGGGTGCTCGTGGGGTATGTTCCCCGCGCTCCCGGTGGGGCATTCCGCCGCACGCCCTACGCCGATGTACTCCACAGCGAAGCCATGTACGCCGGCGGAGAGGGCCCGAGCCACCCGCTTCACGGCAGACAAGACGCCCCGGACAACCTCCTGTGGCTGCCCCCGCACCTGTTCTGGCGGGGCAAAGTCGTGTTCTTGGATTCTCTGGTTCCCGCGATGCGCGACACACCGCTCGGGCCCATGCCCCGGAACGAACTGCTGGCCCACGCCACGACGACCCTCGCCGGCGGCCGGGGTCTCCGACCGCTGCCGACCCTGCTTGCCGCACTGGCGGCCCTGGCCGCGGGGCTGCTGAGCGGACAGTTCTGCCTGCGGCGGGACCCGTTGGACAGCGTGTGGCGTGTGGCGCTGCTCCTGCTGGTGTTTGCGCTGGGGTCCTTGTTTGCCCTCTCCCGCCAGGTGTGGCTGGACCCGGTGACCCCCAGTGTGGCCGCCATCGGTGCGATGATCCTGGTCACCCAGTTCAGCTTTCAAGCGGAACGGGAGGAGCGAGAGCGCAACCGAACGCTGCTGGGACGTTTCGTGGCCCCGCAAATCCTGGACGAACTTCTGGACGACCCGGCCCGGAAGCTCGGGCTGGGCGGCGAACAGCAGGAAGTGTGTGTGCTTTTCGCCGACGCGCGCAGCTACTCACCCTATGTGGAGAGCCACACCCCGGAGGAGGTGGTCGCCGTCACCAATGCCTACCTGACCGCCCTGACCGACGCTCTGTTCGCACACCGCGGTATTCTGGACAAATACCTGGGTGATGGGCTCATGGCTTTTTTTCGGGTACCGGAAGGGGAGCCCTGCGATGCCGTCGCACGGACCGCGGTCGAGGCTGCGTTGCACATGCGGGATGCGGCGCTCCAGGTGTCGGCGGATCTGGTGGCGCAGGGGCGGGATCCGCTCGGGATCGGGATCGGCGTGCATCTTGGGACGGCAGTCGTCGGGTTGATCGGCAATCCTGCTCGCTGGGACTACACTGCTCTCGGACATGCGGTGGTAGTGGGACACCGCCTCCAGGGTACCGCTCGGGCAGGCGAAGTCGTGGTCAGCGACTCCGTCCACCGGTCGCTGGAAGGAGCCTTCTGTGTGGAAGAGCGTGAACCGGTGACCGTGAAGGGCCTCTCCGAGCCGGTGCGCTCGTTTCTCATCCTGGACGCCGCCGGGCAGTAACGGTGGGGCCGAACCGGTGCTGCCGGTCGGGTCGTCGTTTGCCCACTGCGCGGGGGCCCGCCCGTCGGTCCAGGTGCGCGATAGTTTTGGATGGGCGTCGCTCGACCGCCGGCCCGCCAAGGCGGAACCCGGGGCGGGCCTTACACCCAGGGCGACGTCCTGTGAACCTCGTCGTTTCCCCTTCAGGGGCCCCGGCGCAGCGCGGTGACGGCGACGGCGATGGCGTCGGCGACATCGTTCGGGGTGGGTGTGCGGGCGAGGTGGAAGAGGCGCACGACCATCGCCTGCACTTGCTCCTTGCTGGCGGCGCCGTTGCCGACTACAGTGAGTTTCACCTGGCGGGCGGGGTAACTCCAGACGGGCACGTCCTGCTGGCCGGCGGCGAGGCAGATGGAGCCGCGGGCATGCGCCATGAGCAGGGCCGTTCTGGGGAAGCGGTATTCGGAGTAGAGGTCTTCCAGGGCCAGCGCGGTGGGGCTAAACTCGGTCAGCACCGCCGTGACTTCGCGGTGCAACTGAACCAGGCGCAGCGCGAGGGGCTCCTTCTCGTCACTGCGGATCGCACCGGCTTCCACCAAACGTTGTTCGCCACGCAGTAGTTCGCCTTCCACCACCGCGTATCCGGTGCAACCGAGGCCGGGGTCAATGCCGAGAACACGCACGGCCGTCGGTTCCCCGCGCTCGGGCCGGATCCCTTCTCGGATGCCCCCGAACCCGATACCAAACCGCCGAAGTGCGAACCGGCGAAATGCGAAACCGGCGGGCCCGAGCAACGCCCCGAGAACCCTAACGTCCCGCCGGCCTCGACGCCCCAGGAACGCCGGCGTCCCACCGGCTCGGGCACGCGACCCCCCGTCGGTACTCCCTCTGCGATCCTGTGCGGTGGCAACTCTGGGTGTCGGGGCGTGCGTCCCCGGGAACGCCGGCGTCCCGCCGGCCTGGAACCCTGGAACCCCTTTATCCTGCACCCTTACACACACGGGCCAGCGCAGCAAACTCCTCGGGGGACAGCGTCTCACCGCGGCGGCCCGGGGCGATCCTCGCCGTCGTCAGCAGAGCGGCAATCGCCGGGCGGTCCAGCCGGGGGAGGGCCGGCGCCAGGGCGTTGGCGAGCGTCTTTCGCCGCTGGCCAAACGCGGCATGAACCAGGGAGAAATAGCACTCCGGGTCCACATCCGGAAAGCGCGGCGCCTCCCGCAGATCCACCTGGATCAGGGTGCTTTCCACATCCGGAACCGGCAGGAAAGCGCGGCGGGGAATGCTGCACACGCGCCGGAGGTCGGCGTGGAACTGGACGAACAGGGTCAGGGAGCCATAGTCGCGCGTTCCGGGACTCGCCAGGAGGCGGTCTGCCACCTCGCGCTGGACCATCAGCACCGCCCGCCGAAAGAGATCCGGGTGTTCCAGGATCCGCGTTAGGGCCGGGGTAGTGATGCTATAGGGGAGATTAGCCACCACCGGATAGGGGCCGGGACCGAGGGCGGCAGTCAGCTCCGCTCGGAGGTCCAGATCGAGAAAATCGGCGTGGAGCAGCGTGACGTGGGACAAGCCGGCGAGCGTCTCCTCGCGCAGCAGGGCACAGAGGCCGGAGTCCACTTCTACCGTGAGCACGCCGCGACAGCGGGTCGCCAGGGCTCGCGTCAAGACGCCGAGGCCGGCGCCGATCTCGAACACAGCTTCGGCGGGGTCCAGTGCCGCCGCGTCCACGACGCGCTGGAGCACGTTGGCGTCCACACGGACGTTTTGCCCACGGCGCCGGGGTGGGCGCAGCCCGCGGCGGCGGAGCAAGTCCGCCACCACGGTCGGGGAGGTCAGGTGGGGCGGATCACTCAACAATCCGCAGCTCGACCCACTTCTTTCCCCACTGGAATGCAGCCGGTCGCGAGTTGAACCCGAGGTCCACCCGGTTGCCTTTGATGGCGCCCCCCACATCGGCGGCGACGGCGTAGCCGTACCCCGGCACGAAGAGCTTGGTGCCCAGCGGAATCACACGCGGATCCACCGCGATGATTCCGTACCCGGCGCGGAGGCCGTTGCACGTGCGCCCATTGGCAAATCGCCCGCAACTCTTGGGCCCCGGGTCGTAGGCCGACGCCAGCACCCGCAGAGTCCGGACGCCGGTGTATACGCCGCGGGAGCCAAGCGCGGCGGGGCGACGTGACGTGACGATTTGTGGGATCGGTTCCCGTACCATCTCTTCCACCCCCGGCGACCGTTCAACCTCGCGGCCTTCCACGTACTTCACGCGATAGGTCACCTTCTTCATCCCGCTCCGTCCATGTTGAGTCACGGTGGGATGGTAGGGGTTGTTTCCTTTGGATGCCGGGCGGATAATGATCCGGTAGGGAACCTTTACCTCGTCGGTAACGTCTGCTACTCGGATGCGCCGTACGCGGATCGTGTCTCCCTCGGAAACCGGGGCATCGAGGCCCGGTGATACCTCATCATCCCGATCTACCGTGACTCGCACCGCGGCCAGCGCTTCTCGCACTGTGCTCACCGGTTCGATTACGGAGACGGAACGGCCATCCACCACCACCTGAGTACCGGCCGCGAGACATGGCAGAGCCATGAGTCCGGCCAGCGCGAGGGTGGATACCGCCGCGAGGTCGAGGAGAGCCCGCGTGGGCATTGCTGTGAGTCGAACCAAAACGCACTCCTTTCGTTGACGCGCCGACGGGATCTCCCTCGATTGAGAGCCCGTCTCCTGGGCCCTGGCGTTCGCCCGTCGTCCGTCAGATATTCCGACTGAGAGCGCGCACTGCGCACCCCCACTCCGATCCAGAGGACGACCTTTTTGCGATGCCAGGCCCGCGAAAGTTGGTTCAGCCCTATGTTGTATCCGGTTTTCGGCAGGGAAGGGCGATTCGGTAAGGGTGGTTTCCCGGATTCCCGGCACTCCCGGCGCCATTTCCCGCCCTGAAGAAGGGTTACTGCCCCCCGGCGATGTAGATTTCAGTGGAGGGATCCGCCGGACGCGCCGGCGGGGGCCCGCCGGGAAGGAGCCCGTCATGCGTCCCTGGATCCTGGTTTCGCTGCTGCTGGCACTGCTGGCGCTAACCCTGCCGGCGCTCGGCCAGCAGCGCCAGCAGGCGCCGCCGACCCCCTACACGCCGACGACGACGGAGCGGGAGAAACTCGATTCCCTGCGGCGCCTGCTCGCCGAACGCATCGAGCAGGGTCGCCGGGCGCGGCTCTCGCCCGGTCTGCACGGGCTGCTCCCCGATGCGGAAGTGTTTCTCCAGGTGGCGGCAATGGCGGACCGGCTCCGGCTATACACCAGTGCGGCGCAGGTCGCCCAGATCACGCGCGGTCTGGAAACCGGGATCGAACGGTGTGCATTGCTGGAGAAGGGGGAGGCACCCTGGACCACGCGTCCCGGCCGGACCGTGCGCGGGTTTGTGAGCCGGGTAGACGGCTCGGTGCAGCCCTATTCAGTGGTGCTGCCGGCGGATTTCCGGGCCGGCGAGGTGCAGTCCCGGCGTCTGGATGTCGTGCTTCACGGCCGCGGGCCCACCGAGGTCTCCTTTCTCGGGCAGAGCGAACCGGCCAACAACCGGCCGCCCGATCAGGCGTTCCTGGAGCTGCACCCGTTTGGCCGGGCGAACAATGGATGGCGCTGGGCCGGGGAGACGGACGTCTTCGAGGCGCTGGAACAGGTGCAGCGGCAGTATCGGATTGATCCGGACCGGGTGATCTTGCGTGGATTCTCGATGGGTGGCCACGGCGCCTGGCACATCGGCGTCCACCACCCCTGCCGGTGGGCGGGAGTGAGCCCCGGTGCCGGGTTCTCCGAAACACGTAAGTATGCCCGCGTCACCGGCCCCGTGCCTCCGTACCAGGAAGCCGCGTGGCACATCTACGACGCGGTGGACTACGCCCTCAACCTCGCCAATACGCCGTTTGTCACCTACGGCGGCGATCGGGATCCGCAGTTGCAGGCTTCTCTCAACATGAAGGCCGCTGCTGCACGGGAGGGTCTGCCCCTGAATCTCATCATCGGCCCGGACACGGAGCATCGCTACCACCCGGAGAGTCTCAAACAGATCATGGCGGAACTGGCCACCTACCGGCGGCCCGCCGCCCGCACCTCCGTCCGCTTTACCACCTGGACGCTGAAGTACAATCGCTGCGGCTTTGTGCGCGTGGATCGTCTGCGCCGTCATTACGAGCGTGCCATCGTCCAGGCACAGATCGAGGGAGACACCCTGCGTGTGACTACCCTCAACGTGACCGGTCTCACGCTCGAGCCGCTTCCTCCGGGAATAAAGGCGGTGGCAGTAGATGGCGTCCGGCTCGCCGCGTCCGCACCCACCCTTTCGTTGGAGATGGGCGCAGACGGCTGGCGCCCGCAGGCGGGCGACGGCGGCGGACGGCTCCGGAAGCAGCATGGCCTCCAGGGCCCGATTGATGATGCGTTCACAGACCGCTTCGTGGTGGTGAAGGGCACTGGAACCCCGTGGAACCCCGCGGTACAGGCCCATACCGACCGGACACTCACCCGGTTCCAGGACGAATGGCGGCTTGGCTTCCGCGGCGAAGTGCCGGTGAAGATGGACACGGAGGTGACCGAGGCGGATTGGAAAGACGCCAACCTGGTGCTCCTTGGCGATCCGGGCTCAAATCGCCTGCTGAAGCGAATCCTGGGTCGCCTTCCGCTGCGCTGGACGCGCGACCGGGTGGTGATGAACGGACGGGAGTTCGGCGCGGGGGCGGTACCGGTGCTCATCTACCCGAACCCCCTGAACCCGCGCCGTTATGTAGTGGTCAACTCCGGTCACACCTGGGGGACCGCGGAGATTCTGGGCAGCAACGTGCTGCTCAAGCCGCTGCTGCCGGACTGGGCGGTGCTGAAACCGGGCGCCGACCATGCTGAAGTGCTGGCAGCGGACTTCTTCGATGAAGAATGGGGCTTCGGCGCCGGGCGGCTTTAGGCCGGACGATCAGGGGAACTCGCCTCCCGGTGCTGCTCGAACACCCGGGCAGCGATCTCCATCCCGTCCCAGCAGGCGGGGAAACCCGCGTAGGCGGCCATGTGGAGCAGTACCTCCACGATCTCCGCTTCGGTGGCGCCGTTGCCCAGTGCCAGGTTCAGGTTCAGTTCCAGCGCGTTCCGGCGGCCCAGGGCTGTCATGGCGGCCACAGTGATGAGGCTGCGGGTCTTGCGATCCAGGCCGGGACGCGCCCAGATCTCCCCCGCCACGAACCCGACGATCAGCTCCGCCAGATCCGGGTTCAGGGCGCGCCACCGGGCTTCGGCGTCGGCCCCGCGTCCGCCGCTCATCTCGTTAAGGAGTTGCCTGCCGCGTTCCAGGTGTTCGTTGTCCATTGGGTGCTCCTTTGTCAGCGCAGGGCGCCAAGTTCTGCTTCGCTCAGCGCCCGAGTGTAGAGGCGCACGTCCGCCAGGCGGCCACAGAACGCCCCCTGGGGCCCGCCGCCGAGAGTCAAGGGCAGATCGCCCCGCAGCGCCAGTTGCGACGGATCAAACTCGGCGGAGGCGGCGACGCGCCGGCCGTCCAGGTAGAGTTCCAGGCGGCGCCCACGGCGGACGGCGGCAAGATGCACCCAGCCCGGCGGTACTGACCGATCCAGGGTGACGCAGGCGCCGGTCTGCAGGGCATGGACGCGCCCGGAGGGCAGCGTCCCGCAGATCAACCGCCCCTGGTAGGCGGCCATCGTCCAGGCGCGGCGATAGCGCACGGCGGGAGTGGCATCCAGACGTCCGACACAGGTCCACGTTTGCTCGCCGTCGTAGCGGTACACCTCGGCCAGGGGCAGGCTGCCGGCATAGAGTTTGCCGTTGTAGACCAGCATGCCCATTACCTCCAGTTCTTCGCCCAGACGCCCGGCGTCTTCCCAGTCCCCATCGGCGCGGTACCGGAAGACGCGCCCGGACGGCCAGGAGCCCGCATAGAGTTCGCCCTGCCACCGGGCGAATGAGTAGGTCTGCGTGTTCTCACCCAGGAGACCGCAATCGGTCCAGGCGCCGTCCGCTTCCCACCGGAAGACATGCCCCCCATCGTAGCTGGAAGCCCAGAGGTGGGCTCCATGGACGCAGAGCGCCTCCACCCGCCGGTCGCCCGGCGTGGCGAGCTCGGTCCAGGTCACCCCGCCTTCGTAACGAAAAAAACCGGCCGGTTTGTAGAGCGACGAGGTGTAGAGCCGGTCGCGGAATACCACCAGACTCCCGATGGCTTCACGATCGGGCAGTTGACCACAGAATTCCCAGTCCCGTCCACCGCGGTAGCGATAGATCGCACCGCCCGGATGAGGATTCTCTGACTCCGGCAGGGCGGAACCGGCTAGGCGGTAGCGAGACACGCCGGCGTAGAGGTCGCCCTGGAACACTGCCAGTGCGGACACTGCATTGCACGGCGCCGGAGACCCGCAGTCCTCCCACTGCCCGCTACCCGAGTAGCGGTAGACATGGCCCGCCTCCGTGCGCCCTGCCTCACACGTGCCGGCGTACAGCTTGTCGTCGTGAACCGCAAGCGCGAAGATCAGGATGGCGTTCCCGGGACGCCCGTAGTCACTCCAGCAGGGCTCCGTGCTCGCGTCCACACCGAAGTACAGGTGCCGGAAATTCGGCTGACAACTGGTCACCCCGGAGGCATGCGTGAACCCGAGTGTGAACCCGTTCCGGGTATCCGGGTCGAAACAGCTTGCCAGATCGCCCAACGGCCGATCCAGTACTGCATCGGTATGGACACGCAGCGCCAGTGTGAAGTCCCCTACCCCTGCCGGTACGGCGCCCGCCGGCACGGTCAGCAGCGCAGCCTCGCCGTCAAACCCGGCCGCCCCGCCCGGCCGGCCCGTCGGTCCCTCACTACCCAGATCGAGACTGCTTCCTACGGCATCCCGCGCGCAGCCCGAGCGATCGCGGGTGTCCCCCGCCAGCGGCCACCAGCCAACCAGCATTTTGTCCTCTCCGTAGCGGCCGGCCGTGCGCCCGCGCCTGGGGTCTGTCCAACTCGTTCTCACCTACGGCGTCGGGGACAATTCGTCCTCCCGGATTTTCCGTTGGGTTCCCCCTCGTTGCAATCCGGCAGGCAGGATCCGGAAGGACCGTTCCCCGGTGGCGTGTGCTGCGTACGGTTGCGGCAACCCGCACCGGCTCGGCCCGCGCGCCGCCGTATCCTGTAGGGGCAACCCCCTGTGGTTGCCCCAGAACCCCCTGTGGTTGCCCCAGCAGGCAAACGCATCTTCCAACGAGGCGCCTTGGGCGTGCTACAAGACCCAACGCACCAGTGTCCGAGAAAGGAATCGCAAAGCCGCGGGTCTAATCTCCAGGCGGGCCGCCAGACACATCCCGGTTCGCGTGAGGCCCACCCTCGTGGCGGAAAGAGGTCTGCACTTTCTTCGCACTTCTCTCCACTCATTCCTTCCCGGGGTGGCCCGGCGCAGTGCTTTTGCCGGCGCCGGTCGCATCCGGCGGACGAAGAACCATGAAACTGTTCGAAGACCTGACCAGCCCCGGCGTGATGTATCTGAAGGCGGTGCTGTTCCTGCTGGCCGGCAGTGTGGCGGCGGCGGCAGTGTTTGCGGAGAACCCAAGTGTCAGAACGGCGTTTCTGCTGGGCATCGTGATCTGGGCGTTCTGTCGCCTTTATTACTTTATGTTCTATGTCGTCGAGAAGTACATTGATCCCGGCTACCGGTTTGCGGGCATCGGGTCGTTTCTGGCGCACCTGTGGCGTCGGCGCTGCAGCGAGAGGAAAAAAGATGAAGCGTGAGAGCTGTCGGAGGCGGAACGCGCATCGCCTGCTGGTGGTCACAGCGGCGGTCGGACTTGCAGTGATGCTGCTGCCCGCCGCCGGGAGGGGTGGGCAACAGGCGGCGGCGGGCAAAGTACCGGATGAGACCTACCCCGGTGGGGTAATCGGGAAGCACATGATGGCGCCGATGCGGGACGGGGTACGCCTGTCGGTGTACCTCTACTTCCCGCCGGGTCGCGGGCCGTGGCCGGTGCTGTTCGAGCAGCGCTATTCCGATATTGGAGCCGCGGGGTCGCGCCGCAGTCACGCGCGCCTTGCCGCCGAGGGGTATGTCGTTGCGGCGCAGAACTTCCGTGGCTGTTACCTCTCCGAGGGGCGCTACGTCGGCTACCGGGCGCTCGGCTGGGGGAAACAGCGTGACGGCTACGACACCTGTGAGTGGCTGGCGACCCAGCCCTGGAGCACCGGCAAGGTCGGCACCTTCGGCGGCTCACAGGCAGGCTTTGCCCAGAATTTCCTGGCGGTCACCCGACCGCCTCACCTGGTCTGCCAGTTCATGACCGACACGGGCTTGAGCCTCTACCAGGAAGGTTACCGCATCGGAGGCGCCACCCGCCCGGAACGGTTCAAGCAGATGGACTCCGTGTGTCGCGATCCGCAGGACAACCGCCGGCTCCTCGCCGAATGGTTCCAGCATCCCACCTACGACGATTACTGGCAGGATGAGGACTGCACGCGCCACTTTGAGCGCATGAATGTGCCGTGCTTCACTCTGGGGAGCTGGTTCGACTTCATGTGCGTCGGCTCGATCGAAAGCTACATCGGGCGGCAGCACGGCGGGGGCTCCAACTCGCGCGGCAAGCAGCAGTTGCTCATCGGGCCGTGGCTGCATGGCGGGACCAAGGGGAGCCAGATCGCCGAGATGACGTTTCCGGCGAACGCCGGCATTGACCTTCAAGCGATCATGGTCCGCTGGTTCGATCACTACCTGAAAGGGGTGCGGAACGGCGCCGACCAGGACCCGGCAGTGCGTTACTATGCAATGGGCGCTGTGGGAGAGCCGGGCGCACCCGGGAACGAATGGCGCACCACATCGGACTGGCCCGTCCCTGCTCACGACACGTCCTACTACCTCCACGCCGGCGGGAGCCTGACGCACGAACCGCCGTCCGCGGACGATTCCGCCACGTCGTTCCGCTCCGACCCGCTCCATCCCGCCGAGATTCCCGCCCGCGGATTCCCCGGCGCGAAGGATGCCCGTGACTTCGAACGGCAGGCGGAAGTGCGCACGTTCACCACGCGCCCGCTCCGCAAAGCCGTGGAATGGACCGGTAAGGCCCGCGCAGAGTTGTTCGTCACCTCCACCGCCCGCGACACCGACTTCATCGTGCGGGTTACGGATGTTTATCCCGACGGTCGCTCGATGTTGCTGGTGGACTCGGTACGGCGCGCGCGGTACCGCGAAGGATTCGAACGGGAAGTCATGATGGAGCGGGGCAAGATCTACCGCGTGGCGTTCGACCTCGGCTGGATGAGTCAGGTGTTCGCTCCCGGGCACCGCATTCGCGTGACCGTCGCCAGTAACGGCGCCCCGTTCTACGAGCCGAATCCCAACACGGGAGAGCCGCTCACCCTCGAATGGCCGTCACGCGCGGTGGTGGCAGACAACGCGGTGCGCCACGACCGGAAGCACGCGTCCCGCGTGCTCGCTCCCGCGGTTCACTAACCGGGCCTCCGGCGAAACCTCGGCTGACAGATTGCGCCGGATCCGGCGCAATCTGTCAGCGAAAGCGGGCTCCGTCTTACGACAGAGCCCGCGTCCGGGATTCGAAGCTGCGATCAGACCCCGGGAGCCGTTGGATTCGCCGGGGGGGAAAGGTCCACCTCGCCGCCCCAGGCCAGAACCGTGCGCGGGCTGCGAATCCAGATCCAGGGTCGTTGGTACTCCCACCGAAGCCGGAAGTGAGCCGTAATCGCATCCAACGCCTGCCAGATCGGCAATGACGTCAGGTTAAGCCCGGCCGAGTTCTGGGTGTCCATGGTTTGCCGGAATTCGATGCGTGGAGTCCTGCGTGCGTAGCAGGGATCGTACTCTCCGAGCACAGGAATTCCGGTCCGGAGGGCAACTTGTTCCAATACCTGCTCGATCTTCTTCCCGCCCAGGTCCTTCACGTGGATGATCCTCTGTAGTTCCGGAATCTTCTCCCGACCCGGCGGCCCTGTCGGTTCCTTCCGAACGATTTTTTGGAAGCGACTCCAGCCCCACTCACGGTCCCCATCCTTGAGGCGCTCCGGCGGGTGCGCAATGTCTTCGATTCCGGTGCCCGCAAGTGTAGGGACTGCACGCAGGGTGACCGTGATCTGTGGGTCCTCAGTCGGGCCGGTGGCGCGAAACTCCACCTCGCAATTCTTATAGTCTCGCGCCCCAATAAACTGTGTGCCGTCGGGATCCGCCCGGGAAATACCGGAGATGCGGTCACGCACGACTTCCTGGGTTGCTTTGGAAAACTGCGAGAAGGGCACCCAGGTAAAGCGGCCCCGCAGGATGCTGTCCCGGGCGGCAGGAGGCGCGCCCCGGAACATGGACCAGTACTTGCGTAACCGCGCGCGCGTGTCGGCGGTATATTTGTCGTCTGCCGGATTGGGCTTCACCCACTCCCCCACTTCGGCCAACCCACGTGCTCGCTGCCGGTAGCGCTCCTGTTGTTTTAGACGGGTAGCCTTCCGCCTGGCTTCCAGACTGGCCAGATCCTCATCAAACGCCCAGGCGCTACCGTTCTTGTACCACAGCGCAGATCCGGGCTTAAATGGGATGAACTTCTTGAGCTGGCCTTTGAACTCTTCAATGGGGCACCCGTTTGAAAAAAGAAAAATTCGCCAGTCCGCCGAATTGGGTCCGCCCCGGAACGTTTGCCCGACGCGCTCCCCGATGAGGGGCAATGCCTCGGGCAGGGTGTGCCCGGCCAACTTTATCGTCAGCGCGGTATCCTGAGCGGGGACCGGGCGGCTGCCCGGCCCCCACAGAGCCAGAACACCCAGGCAGACCAGCGCACCGCTGTTTCTGCGAGTCATGTTCCGCCTCCTAGTTGAGATCTACCTCGTTGCCTTCGTATCGTGTCAAAGATCGGGGGAGGGCCGGGTTGGGACTTCCGTCGCCAGCGGGCCGCTGCGCCGGCGGCGGGCGCAAAGTTGACGGCCCGCGGCGGCGGAAGTATGATTCACTGAGCGTGTGGAACTCGCTGCCGCTC
>SYMT01000379.1 GCA_005805375.1 Actinomycetota bacterium | reverse complement strand
GGTTGCCGCCGAAATCGGCAAACCCGAGAGTCCGATCATCCAGTACCTTCAAGAAGCCGCGGGGCCCGCCCCGATACTGAATGTATGGCTGTCCCTCTGCGTTCACTGTGCCGAGGTAGAACATGTCCAGGTCGGACACGAACTCGGCAAAATCCGGCGTGACGGCTGTCCTCCACCCACGCCCCTGTTCTACGCGAGCATAGGCGGACCGAGAGCCGTTCTCCGTCTGAATCTTCTTGACTGCTGGGGTGAAAGCGATATCGCTCGGGTACTGTCGCATGGCTTCTTTCTGAGAACTGGGCAATTTCATCCGGCCAACGCCGTCGCTGGTCTGAGAGACGCCGGCGAACTGGGGGCACATTGGGCTCCGGAATGGCGTGAGATGAATTTGACACTCCAGCCCACCCCTGAAGCCTAACACGGGATGCGTGGCCTGGTTTGCGCCGGAAGGTCGCATGCCCTGGGCCATTCGGTAGGCAGTGGGGGGCGCAAACCGGCGCGGGGACTGCACCGGTCTGCGAACTTCAGGTGCGGCGCCTACTTCATCTTTGCCCACGGAATGTGGTAGCCGGGGATCTTGCACCGGATGCGGTAGAGGCTGAGGTCTGTGGTGACGTACAGCACGGTGCTTTCCTTGCCGATGCCGAACTCCACGTTGCTCGGGATGCCGACCGGGGCCTTCGCGCCGGGCTGGCTCGGACCGGTGGGGATGAAGGCGATCTCCTTGCCCTGCGGATTGATTACCTGGATGCCGGGTCGCTTCAGGCTTCGGAGCGCCAGGTACACGTTTCCCTGGATGTCCACCGTCATGCCGTCCACGCCATTCTCTTTGCCGTAGTCCTGCAGCGTGCGGCGTGCGCCCTTTACCAGCCCATCCGGTCCCAACGGGAAAGCATAGATCTTCATGGCCCCTGTGGTTGGTTTCGGACCATTGGGATCAATCTTGTCGGTGCCGTTATTGTGATCGGCCACATAGAGTGTCTTCTCATCCGGGCTCAGCGCCACGCCGTTCGGTTTCTCGACCTGGTGAGTGACTTCCACCACCGAACCATCCGGAGAGATCCGGTAGACGGCGCGGTGTTCCAGTTCGCGCGGTTCGTCGCCCAGGTAGCGTGGATCGGCAAAGTACATCCGCCCCTTGCGGTCCAGGCAGAGGTCATTCGGCGCGTTGAACTTCTTGCCCATATAGGCGTCGGCCACCGTGGTGCGCTCTTTGGTCTTGACGTTCCACCGTGAGACCCGTCGCCCGCCGGAGTCGGACCCCTCGCAAGCGAGCAGGCGCCCATGAGCGTCAAACATCAGCCCATTCGCCTTCCCGCTGTCGTCCGTGAAGATACTGGTTTTCCTGGTCTTCGGATCGAAGCGTACGATGAGCCCATTGTCGGCGCCGAAAGGGATGTCGGTAAAGTAGATGCTCCCGTCCGGCGCCACCGCGGGTCCTTCGGTCAATCCTCCGGAAATCTGGGCCGTGCGGGTGTAGAGTAGTTCGAACTTCGCGTTCGCGTCCACAATACGGTTCCCGCTGGGGCGCGGTACGGGGTAGGCGAGGGCGGCGGTGGCCAGCAGCAGAGCCGCGGCCGCAGGAGCGATCCCTCGTAGTCGTCCTGCGGAAGCGTTTGATCGCATTGAGTTCCTCCAATGGCAGGCAGCAACGGACGGCTGCATGTTTGGCCCTTCCCGCGTCGGAGTCCTGCTGGGTGAACCGTGAAGGGTGAAGGACGCCGGGGGAAACACCGGGGAGTGCTCTCCGTCGCTCCTTTTGCCTCTCCTCTCGTTCCGGGAGCCCCCTATCTCGCAATCCCTGCTTCCTCGTGCCGGACGCCCGGTGTACAATGGGATGGTGCGGCCCGATCCCGTGGCTCCATCCCCGTGATTGCCGGCCGGGCCGGCGCGCTTAAGAACACCCTCAACCCTATGGAATTCTGGTTCCTCGTCCTGCTGCGCTGGCTGCATGTCGGCGCCGCTGTTATCGCTATCGGCGGTACGGCGATGCTGCGGTGCATCCTCATTCCGGCGCTTCAAGGCCGGCCGGAGCAGGACGAAATCCTCTCCCGCGTCAGGACCATCTTCAAGCGATGGATCCACATTTCCATCGCCGTGCTGCTCGGAACGGGGTTCTACAATTACCTGGCGGTGGCCGGGCCGCGTCTGGCAGAAGCGGGAGATCAGATGAAGCCGTATCATCCCGTGATGGGCCTGAAGATCCTGCTCTCGCTGGCGCTGTTCGGGATCGCCCTCATGCTGCTCGCCCCGGTCCCGAGTTTTCACGCTCGCCGCAAGACCTGGCTGGCGGTGAACCTCGGACTCGCCGCCGTCATCACTCTGCTGGGCGCCTACCTGCGGCGCCTCTGGTGAGCCCTACCCTTGTCTTCAGGAGAACTTCGTGGCGACCGACCGCACTCCGCTCCCCCACGCGCTCTGCCGGCACCTCTGCTGCAAGCGGCTGTACATGCTCCCGGAGGATCATGACCTGCATGTCGAAGACCTCTATTCGGCCGGCGAAGACAACTTCTGGTGTCGGTTGACCCAGACAGACAACGGGCCCGACCAGCAGTGGGTGCGCTATGAACGCTGCGCGCCAGGACGTGTCTGCTATGCCCCGCGCGAGAGTGCGCCCGCCGGAGGAGAGTGAACGACTCGATGGATCGTCTTTTTCCCGACATTGTCCAGTTGCTCGAGGCCGGCGCTCCGTTTGCTCTGGGGACCGTAGTCCATACGGCCGGGTCTACCCCGCAGCGGGCCGGCGCCCGGGCAGTTTTTCTCCCTGGAGGAGAACTTCTCGGTACGCTGGGTGGGGGGTGCATGGAAGCCGAGGCGCGCCGCCGGGGTCTCCAGTTGACCGGGGGCGGTTCCCCCGAATTGATGGAACTCGAACTGGACGACGACTTCGGCTGGGACGATGGGCTCATCTGCGGCGGCACGGCCCACATCTTCCTCCAGCCCTGCCCCCGGGACCAAGTGGAGGTCTTTCGTGCGGCGCTGCAACTCCACGAACGCCGCGGGCACGGAGTGTTCGCGTTGGTGGCGACCGGTGACCCGGATTGTGTGGGTCGCGCCTGCCTGATCTGCCCGGGGGGCGAGACCGTGGGCGATCCCGGCTCACCGGCGCTGCAGTCCGCCATTGAGGAGACCGCGGCGGCCCTGCTCCTGGAGGGGAAGGAAGATCCCCGTCGTGTGGTGCTGCGGGAGCCGGCGGCCACGGTCTATTTCGAGCCGCTCCTGCCGAAGCCCGTATGCCTGATCGCCGGGGCCGGGCACATCGGGGGGGCGCTGACGCACTATGCCGCCCGGGCCGGCTTCGAAGTCGCCATCGTGGATGATCGGCCTTCGCTGTGCAGCGCAACCCGGCTCCCGGACGCCCACCACCACCTGGTGGGCGATGTCGTGCAGATCGTGCGCGACTGGCCCAAGACGCCGGATACGTATGTGATCATCGTCACACGCGGGCACCGGCATGATGCCGTGGTCTTGCGCGAGGTGATTCACGCCCCGGTCGCCTACCTCGGGATGATCGGCAGCAAGCGCAAGATCCTCACGATCTACGAGGAATTCGTAGCCGAGGGATTGGCCACGCCGGAACAACTTTCCCGGGTGCATGCGCCCATCGGCCTCGATATCGGAGCCATCACTGTGGACGAAATCGCGCAGTGCATCGCCGCAGAACTGATTCTGGTGCGGCGCAAGGGAGCACAGGAGGTCGGGAACGATGCGAGCCACGGGGATCGTACTGGCAGCGGGAGAGTCGCGCCGGATGGGAGCACTGAAGCCGCTCTTGCCGTTCGGCTCCGCCACCGTGCTGCTGACGGTCGTCCGCTCACTGCAAGCCTGCCCCGTCGAGCCGGTGCTGGTGGTGGTGGGGCACCGGGCGGATGAAATCGTGTCCGGTCTGGAGGGGACGGGGATTGAGCCGGTGTTCAACTCACGCTACCAGGAGGGCATGTTGACGTCGGTACAGTGCGGGGTGGCCGCCGCTCCCGCCGACACGGATTGGCTGGTGATTGCATTGGGGGACCAACCGGAACTGGACCCGGGGGTGCTCCGGACGCTATTGGTGGAAGCGGAGCGCGAGGGCGCGGATGCCGCAGGCGCGCGCATTCTTGTCCCGTCCCACGCCGGCCGGCGGGGACATCCGCTCCTGATCCACAAGACCCTGCGCCCGGAAATAGGAGCCCTCGACCCGGAGGTCGGACTGCGCGGTCTCATGCAGCGCTACCCCGAGACCATCCGCCATGTGCTGATGGCAACCGATACGGTGCTCCTCGACCTCGACACCCCCGAGGACTACCGTCGAGCTCTGGACCGTGCCGCCACTCAGCAAACTTGACACCCGGAGGGCGATCCTGGATTTCGAACGGGCGACCACAGGGGTCGCTCGTCCGGTAACCCGGCGTCCGAAGACGAAACCCAACCCGAACAATGAGGAGAACGATGCGCAACACCCTATGGATTCTGGCTCTCGTGCTTGTCGCCGGCGCCGCTGCGCCCTCGAACGCCATGCAGGGCAAGCCGCCGGCCAAGGGCGCCGCGGCGAAGTACGACGCGGCAAAACTCAAGACGATGGAAGCGAAGCTTGCCAAGAACCCGAAGGACGCGAAGCTCGCACTGGAAGTCGCGGAGGCCAACTACCAGGTTGGGCACACCATGATGTACGATGAGACCCTTCCGCCCCGGCAGAAGTACCGCCCCGCGCTGAAGCACTTTCGCCGTGCGATGGAACTGAACCCCAAGCACGCGAAGGCCGCTGCCGACCGCAAGCAAATCGAGGACATCTACAAGCAGATGGGCATGCCGATCCCGCAATAGGGCGGCCCCGCCGGTTCGAAACAGCACCGGTTCCTGCGGCAACCCAGGAACCGGTGCTATTCCGGCAGCGCAATCCCGTCCACCGGCCCATCGCCCGCTGCCTGCCCGGAACCGTCGGCATCGTGCCGACCACAGGCGCGTGGACAATATCCCCCCAGGACCGCCGGCGTCTGCCGACCACAGGCGTGTGGACAAAACCCACCTGGGAGCATATACTCATCCAGGAAGTATCGTCGGGGCAACTCCGGCGTCACAGATCCGCTTCGCACGCAATGAAAACACTTCGGCGTCACAAGCTGTGGCCGGTGCTCACGCTGATCCTGGCAATGGTCTGCACCATTGGCGGGAACCCGGTGTTCGCCACAATGTGCAGCGAGCCGGGCGCCGGCAATCCACAGTGCGAGAACCGGGTAGGTGCGGCGAGCCAATCTGCGCCGGCTGCCGGGTTCTGCGCGATGATGCAGCGGGGGGGCCATTGTTGCTGCGAACCTGCGGCAATGCCGATCACTGCGCCGGTCGGCGAGACGCTCGGCACATCGCTCCCGACGGACTGCGGTTGCTCCGTACAGGCACCGTCAGTTCCCACTTCCTCCGCTGCGAACGCGGGCATTCTCCCCGCAATCCAGATCGCCCTGCTGCCAACTCAGGCAGTCGCAATCCACCTTCCGGCACGAACGCCCTGGGCCGTGGTGGTTGCGTCGACCGGGATCCCACGCCGCCCGGCCCGCTTTGGGGCGCCGTCACGCGCTCCTCCCGTCAGCTAGCAGCACAAGCCGGCAAGTAGCACCCCACCAGGCTGTTGGCCCGGCCCCGGCAATCGCCGGGCGCCGGGGCCTCGCCGCAGGGGCCGGCGCCCTGTCCAACCGCTCCGTGCGGCAATCCCTGCCGGGGAGTCGTGCCCGCCGAGCCCAACAGGTGTCTGCTGCTTCCCGTGTACGTAGTTTCCCGCGATCGGTGCGGCGCAGCGACTCCGTACAGGCCCGCAGCGGCAAGGCCAACCCGGATTGGGATGGAATCGTCCCTACCGGATCTTCCACATACAGGAGTCAGAGATGAAGAGTTTGCTCACCCGCCGGCTGATGTTCGCCGGCACGCTCGCTGCCGTTCTGAGCGCCGCCGTGGTGTGCCCCGCCCAGCGTCCCGTCGCCGCCCACGAGGCACGGTGCCCCGTCTGTAAGCTGGATGTCATTCAGGATACGGACAAGCTGGATAACGAGGTCGCCCTCAAGTTCGGCCGGAAGCGCATCGAATACCGCTGCATCTACTGCGCGCTGCAGGATGCCGGGACCTATACCGGAGACATTACCATCCTCGCCCCCTCCGAGTTGAAGGGGAAACCGGTGTTGCTGACTCGCAAGGAGGACAAGTGGACCGTGCAGCCGGAGACAACGGTCTTCGTAGGGCATAAGGTCAACCACCGGAGCTGCCAGATCGGCTACCGTGCCCTGACCAATAGGGATGCTTTCGGGAAATGGGTCCAGGCTCACCCGGAGCTGCCGCCGGACACCAGGCCGCTCACGTTTGCCGAGATGCTCGCGGTCGCAAACCCGCCGAAATAGCCAACCCTGTAGTGGTTGTCCGGCATCCGTGATGGGCGATTGCGGGACGCAGAGGAACAGACGATGGAGAGAACAACGCGTACAATCGCCGCCCTGGCGCTTGTTCTGAGCTGCGGAGTTCGTGTGAGCTATGGAGAGGCAGCGGATCTCCCCGGCGGCCCCCCCCCGCCGGCGGCAGTGGCCGGGTCCGCGGCCCGGCCACTGCCGCCGGTTCCGGGGAATCTGCCCGCCTGGATCCGCAACACGAAGACGAACCATATCTTCTACAGGCGGGGCCGGTACAATTTTGACACCTACAATATCGGGCCGCTGGCGAAAGACCTGAACGCCGTCGCCGTCGGGCATGCGATGGCCTACGAGGACCTGGTCACCGGCAAAGCGGCTGGTCTGGAGACAAGAACCTTCGCACGCATTGACCGTGTGTTGAAGACCCCGCCGCGCTTCATGCCGGACGAGGCGGCGATTTCCCCGACATTCGCGCGGAAGTACGGGGTGTTGGAACAGGTATTCGATTGGACCCACATCCTGCACGCGCAGACCGTGGACGTGCTCGCGAGCACGCAACTCACCGAAGCGGAGAAGGATCGGGAGATCGAGCGGCTCTGGAAGTACTACTTCGAGACGGTCCCGTACGCCGTCACGCCGCTCCCGCTGAATATGGCATACCTCTACAGCCAGCCCTATAGCCAGGCGTTCCGGAAGCAATATCCGAAGGTCAATGGACTGTTCTGGGGCTACCACTGGCTTCAGGGCACGATGTACGACGCGCTCTACCGCGTCCCGCTGGACTGGCAGAAGCGGGTGTATGAGGTAGTCGGAGAGCGCTACCACAAGACGGAGCTCTACAAGACGGACCGGCCCTTCATGCCGATGTTCGCCGAAGTGAGCCCGCGCTTTGCCTCCAGGTTTCCGCACATCGCCAACGCCTTCGACAATCTCCACATGCTGCATGACATGGTCAACGACATCCTGGCCACAGAGTGGATGACGCAGCACCAGCGGGCGGAACAGATCCAGCGAGCGATCTGGCTCGTCTCCGCCGAGGCGCACCGGGACGAGAAACCCGGGGTGAGCTCCGCGGATCGGGCGCACGACCACCGGCATTTCGTGGGTATGCCCGGCATGGGGATGATGCAGGGGATGACTCCGGAGTTGATGTGGATGCCGGAGATGGGCTGGATGAGCATGAGTGACTGCCACCACTGCTCCATGCCCCTCTGGGAGGGCCCCGACGCCTGGCGCAACCCCACCATCAGCGCGGGCGGCTGGGCGATGCGCGTCCGCTGCGCGCTCTGCGCTCGGGACATGTCGGCCGAGACGAAGGGCCGCGCTCTGCTCCAGATTCCCACGGAAGATCCGTACCGGATGCTCGTGGTGCTCTCCGACGAGCAGGGCAATCTGACCGGGAGCATGCCGGGGGCGGTCTTCGTGGAGATGGAAGGGAGCCACACCGGCTGCGATGAGTGGAGCCGCGCCTTCACTTCTCGCGCCGCCCTGGACGCGTACGTGAAAGCAAACCCCAGGCTCGCGGGAGCGAAGGCGCTTGGGTTCGACGACTGGGCGAAGCGCGAGGGCCAAAAGCCGGACACCTATGTCCAGCCCAGGGGATCGGTCGAGAACCCCTACCAGCCGCAGGACGCCCCACGGAAGTGACTCGCCGGAGCCCTCACGCCATGAGCCTCAGACTCACTCCGCTTGCTGCGTCGCTGGTCCTGCTGCTTCTGGCAGTGCCGGCCACCGCGGTGGACCACAACAACATTGACGCACGCCGGCCACTCTCCTTCGACGATGCGGCCTCGCTGGCCTTTCGGGAGCAGGCGCTGGAGTTCGGCATGAATCTGGGCTGGTTGCGCCGCCGCCCACTCGGGCTCGCGCTTGACGCCGAGTACCTGTATGGCTTTCAACGGAACAGTCACCTCAGCATCGGCTTTGAGCCGTCCTTCGGCGGCCGCATCGGCGACCGGGATACCCGACCCGATTTCGGCGACGTGTCTCTGGGGTTGTTCCACAACTTCAACCGGCAACATGGGAACACACCCGCCTTCGCGCTGCGTGCGGACGCAGTCGCCCCGGCCGGCCGGAACTCACGCGGGGCCGCCTTCCGCCTGCGGGGAATCGCAACCAGGCAGGCGGGGCAGTTCGGCCGCGTTCACTTGAATGTGGATCTGCAAGGCAATCCCAGCGCTGCCCGGGACGAGCGCGAGTTCCATCCCGGCCTTGTTCTGGGCTACACCCGTCCACTCGGCTATCCGACGCAGTTCACCACGACAGGTCTCGCGGAGTTATCGGTCCGCGCCGGAGAGAAACGGGGCGCCGGCTCGGTCCTGGGGATTGGGGTCGGTGTGCGCAAG
This sequence comes from Actinomycetota bacterium, assembly GCA_005805375.1. Classification (GTDB taxonomy): domain Bacteria; phylum Armatimonadota; class SYMT01; order SYMT01; family SYMT01; genus SYMT01. Next base: position 2,543 of record SYMT01000379.1, on the reverse strand, counting down.
CAGGTTGCGGTCCGCTCCGTCTTCGACTTCGGGTTCCAGTCGGACATCGCCGTCGGGGGTGGTGTCCAACGGAACCGCATCCGCCTGGTCGTCGGCTACTCGTACGGTTTCTAACGATCCGCCCAGGGGCGCCGCCCGCCCTCTCTGAGCGCGGCCGACCCCTCCCGCAAGCCTGGGAGCACGGGTCTCTCGGCCACAGGAGAATACAGATGAAACGACTGGTAATCGCTCTGGGCCTGGCAGCCCTCGCGGCCATCCTGCCGCCCCTGGCCGCAGAGGCGCATGACGTAAAAGATCCGGTTTGCCGGATGACGGTGGACTCCGATACCGCCAGGTACAGGCACAAGCTGGGGAACCGGACCTTTTATTTTTGTTCCAAACAGTGTCAGGGGAGCTTCTCCAGAGACCCGGCAAAGTATGAGAAGCTCGCCGCGCAGTTGGAAAAGCAGAATCTCCACACCTACACCGCCGCGCTCGTCACCAGTGATCCGGTGACCGCGGGCCAACCCGTCACGATGGACTTCCAGATCAGCTATGCCGACAGCAAGAAACCCGTAACGGAGTTTGAGGTGATCCACGAGCGGCTCCTCCATCTGCTCATGACCACGGAAGACATGAGCTGGTTTGAGCACCAGCACCCGGTTCGGACCGGCGACGGGCGCTTCCGCCTCTCCTGGACATTCCCGCGTCCCGGCAAGTACCGCCTCTATCTGGATTTCACCCCGGCCGACGGCGACAACCAGGTGCTGCCGTTGTCGCTTACCGTCGGCGGTGGTGCGGCGCCGACCCATGCGCTCACGCCGGATAGGAAGCGCGTGAAGCAGATCGGCGATCTCCGCTTTGAGCTGAAGATCCAGGGTGAACCGTTCCGGATGGAGAAGCCGCTGCTCATCACTTACGCCATCCGGGACAGGCAGGGCCGGGCGGTGCGGGATTTGCAGCCGTTCATCGGGGCTATGGGCCACCTCCTCGCGATCAGCCAGGATGGGAAGGAAGTGATTCATACCCACTCCCTCCAGGCAGCTTCCCAGCCGGCGATGCGCGGGGAGCGGGAGCCGTTTCGCGTCACCCCGGCGATGGTGACGGACAGGGGTCCCGCACAGTCCTTCAAGCTCACCGTCCCGACCGGCGGCCTCTACAAGACCTGGGCGCAGTTCGCCCGGCACGGGAAGGTCTATACGGTCCCATTTACCTTCCTCGTGCAGGACCTCTGGGCGAAGAGCGCCGCCCCGGACAGAGCAGCCCCAAAGCCGGCTTCCATAGAGGGAGGCGTCCAGCGGGCAACCGTAGTCATTGACGGCGAGTATCAGCCGGGCCAGGTCACCGTAGCAGCCGGGCGACCGGTCGCCATCACCTTCGTGCGAAAAGAGCAGGCAGGCTGTGGGGAGGTCATCCAGTTCCCGTCACTCGGCATCAAGCGGACCCTCAAGCCGGGTGACCGGACCGTCATTACCTTCACCCCGAAGAAAGGGGGGCTCATCCTGTTCACCTGTGGGATGAAGATGTACCGGGGTCACGTGGCGGTGAAGTAGATCCGACGGGGTGGAACTGCACCCATTCGCTCCCTGGTTGTCGTTTCAGTGTCGTGCACCGCCGGTCATCACCCGATCGGTCACGGCAACATGACCAGGCGATGCGAGCGGACTGACTGGATGGTTGGACAGAAGTGACCTTCCGGCCAATAGGGCGGGGTTGCTTTGCAGACGTATTGGTTGGTGATGCGGGGAGCCCGTTCATGACGGTCCCCCGTACCTCGCGTGTCGCCCCGGACGTGCGATTACAAATAGGTGACCTATGGAAACCCGCAAACCGCCCAGGTGTCGCATCCTGCTCTGGCTCGGTACACTTCTATGCCTGTGGCCTGGTGTTCACGACAGCGCGCACGCGGCTCCGGCGCGAGCCCACGCTCGCATGTCGCCGGATTTAGCTCGCCAGGCTGAACTCTACGCGACCAGTTCGAGGTTGAAGTCGGTCATCGTTCGTTTCCGAAGTCGCAAAACGAACCGGGCCGCGGTGGCCGCGGCGTGCGGCGGCTCAATCAGCCGTGAGGTATTCGATGGTGGGGCGATGCGAATTCCGTATCGCGCACTGCGCGCTCTGGCGGCGCACGCTGACGTGGATTGGGTGTCGCCCGATCGGGAACTGCGCGCTCTTGACGATGATGCTGGAGAGGTTGACTCTGTCAGCGATGTGGATGTGAACGCCCTGGGAGCCGGCACGGTGTGGCGGGCTTACGGAATCCGGGGCGAGAACGTCACTGTCGCAGTCCTGGACACCGGCGCGGCTCCAATGGAGGATTTGCAAGGGGAAGGCAGCGGAGGCCTGAAGTTCTTCAAGGACTTCGTGGCCGGCAGATCTGTCGCGTATGACGACAACGGACCCGGCACGCACGTCGCCGGGATTGTGGCAGGCAATGGCCGCCTCGGACGGGGGGCGTATTACGGGGTTGCACCGCGCGCATCCCTCCTGGCGCTGAAGGTGCTGGACGCCCAGGGAGTGGGCCGGGCCAGTACTGTGATTGCTGCGCTGGACTGGTGTGTCGC
>SYMT01000378.1 GCA_005805375.1 Actinomycetota bacterium | reverse complement strand
CTTTGCTACGTCGGCATCACGCGCGCGCAGCACCGGCTGTATCTCACCTACGCCCGGCGGCGAATGGTGTTCGGCCAGACGCGCTCGCAGCACCCGAGCCGGTTCCTGACCGAGATTCCGGAGGAGTGTTACGAAGAGGGGAGGGGCCCGCAGTCAGGCAGAAATCGCTACTCCCAGGTGGACGGGCTCGACTTCGGCGACCGCCCTTCTCGCCTGCCCGGCACTCCGCTGCGCCCCGGCGCCCCCCCCTCGCGCCCGACGACCACCACCACTCCGCTCCGCCCGATTAACGCCCAGTCCGCTCCGGCCGTCCGGAGCCAACCACGTCCGTCGCTCGCCGAATTGCGTGGACAGGTGGGGACTGCGAGCGGCGGCAAGAAAGGCGCCTATAGCCCCGGTGACCGGGTGCGCCACCCACAGTTCGGCGAGGGCATCATCACGAAAAGCACCGGCGCCGGGGACGACGAAGAGGTGATGGTCATCTTCCCGAAGCATGGTCAGAAGCGCCTGATCGTGGGCTACGCCCGGCTCGAAAAGCTGGTGTAGACGCGGAACTGCCGAGCGATCATCGAGCAGCGGCTGCCCCGGTAGGCTGCCCTCAGAACCGCGCCGGGCGGGCGGAAGCCTGCGACGACGGGCTCTCATCGTCGTACCCGCTGATGGTCCACTTGCGTTCGCAGTGGATCCAGCGGACCACGAGGTTCACCCGGTCACCCGTGACTTCGTCCACGCCTTCCACCCGGATGCGCCGCCGCCGGAGACGCTGGCCGTCGGGCGCGTCAATTGTCTCCGCTGCACCCACTTCCGTCACCTTGGGGTCGGGAATCCGTCCTATCTGGGTCCATAGGCTCCGCATTTCATCCTGGACCTCGTACGGGTTTCGGAGCGGGTAGTTCAGGCGGATATAGAACATCTCAGTCTGGGCATCATAGCGAGACATCGCCTCCAGGTTCCCGGGGTCCGCCGCCCGGCACTTCTGCCAGGAGCCGCGGGCTTGCTGGCAGATGCTGCTCGTGTGAAATGGGAGGTTGTCCATCTCCGCCCGCAGCCAGCACCAGAGACCCAACCCCACCGCCAGTGCGGCGACCAGACTGCCGATCCGAAGCTTACCCATCGTTGCGCCCCCCGATCCCATTCTGGCGGCGCTCCCCGGACACTTCAGGGGAAATAGATCCCTGTAGCATACAGCCAGGGACAGCACTGTCCCATCAATGGGCGGTCGGGCGCTCCTGCCGGACTCAGCACGGATAGCAGGTGCGGGGGGCGCGGTCGTGCATCTCGATCCTCAGAAGCCGGTATCCGTGCCGGCGCCGGGGAAGCCAATCCGTGCGGCGTACTCTCGCTCTGCGTCCGGGTCGTGCGGCACCGGGTGTCGTTCCGCTGACCAGCCCCGGCGGGTACTCGTCAGCACGGTATACCCGACGTTGCCGGGCAATCCGAGCCCGCAGTGGGCCACGTTGACGTAGACACGCCCCCGGATCGCACGCACCGCGGGCACATGAACATGCCCGAACGCGAGTGCTTCCGCGTCAAAGTCCCCCATTACGGCCTCCCAGTCAGCATCGGAGCCGTTGGGCGGACACACTGGCCCGGGATCGTTCGGGGTGGCGTGGCACACCAGCAGGTCGCCCCCACCCCCGGCGCCCGGAAACCGTACCGTCAGCGGCAGTCCCTGCAGGAAGGTGCGGGCCTCCTCCGACAGGCGCCGCCGGCACCACGCCAGTTGCTCGGGGATAAAGGGGAGGCGGGCAACTGCCTCCGGGTTCGGGACCCCCTCGCCAAGCAGCAGCAGGTCCGTATTCCCCATCACGCACAGCACTCCCTGCTCGCGCAAGAACTGAACGCACTCTTCCGGATGGGGCCGGAAACAAGCCAGGTCCCCGGCGCAGACGACGGCATCGAAGCCGCCCTCGGCCCGAAGGGCGGTCCACACTTCCTGCAACGCGGTCCAGTTGCCGTGCACGTCCGAAAACAGCGCGATCCGGGCATCACTCCTGGCCATGGTCAAAAACCTCGCAGAGTGAGAGCAACGCAGGCCACTCCTATCCCTGGGACGCCAACGCTACCCGGGAAGTTCGACTGAGAAAGTCGCCGCCCTCCGTGGCCCGCTCGACGAACTCCCTCCAGCACACAATGGCCGGGAATCACCGGGCCCGGAACGGTCGGCAGCAGATGGGGAGAGCCGTGACTGCGCCCCCGATCTGCGCCGGCGGCCCTGTGAACGAGGGAGACAGGAGACGAACGAGTCGGTTCTTCCGGGGCAGACATGCGATATTCAATTTGACGCGGCCCAAACCGGGCAACCCCCATCCCGCTGCTTGATGAACCGCCGGTCCGCCTGAGTGCGCAGGAACGAAGACCGAGATTCGCGAACGGAGCCGCAGTCCCGGGCAGGTCCTCCTCTGGAACCCACTCCCGATGCACCGTGAAGTCCATCCGAATACCCTCCGCCTGATTGGCGGAGCCGTCGTCCTGTTCGCCATCCTGGCGGGTTTTTGGGCGCGGCAGGATCGCCTCCGCATGGCTCTGGTGGCGGCCACGCTCCAAACCAACCCGGACGAGGTCCGGCGCGTGCTCCAAGACGGGGCCGATCCGAACGCGCGCGGTCAATATGGGGAGACACCGTTGATGGTTGCCGCTTCGCTGCGCGATGCCCGTTCGGTGCAGTTCCTGCTGGACGCCGGCGCGGACGTGCACGCCGCTGACGCCGTAACCGGGACAACGCCTCTGCTCCACGCTACCCTCAACGCCTCGACAGACCCGGTGGCGGGTCTGGAGACGATACGGCTCCTGCTGCAACGGGGAGCCGACCCGCGCGTGGAGACCGACACCGGCCTGAGCCCGTATGAGATCGCGCTCCGCTGGCAGGCACGCGTATCGAAGAATCCGGCGTACTTCCGGCCGGAGCGGCTCTCCTCCCAGCCTTCCGCCGCCGCTGCGGCCGAACTGGCGATGCACGCGCTGGTGCACGAACTCCTTGCGCGCGGGGCTCAACGCTGAGCCGGCGCGGGCAGTGTCGGCTAACGGTTCACCCTCGCCGCCGGATCGTGTTTGCACTCGGAACCGGCCTGTGGCCGGCGATACACACTCGGTGGAAGGACGGTCTCGACCAGAGCGTCGGGATTTGTAGACCTCGGCTGTCTCCGACCCCCGATCGGCTGTCCGCCGCCGGATGAGCCCGCCCTGGTTCAGGTGAAACTCGCATCAAGTTGGCTTGTGCGGCCTTCACCTGGCCCCCCGGAGATTGCTCCAGGATGGCCCGTCGTGTCTGACCTGCAGGTCGGGGAAAGGACACATACCGGTGCTGCGTCGTTTGCTGCTGCTTGGCTCCGCGCTGGGGGCCATCCTGTATGGGGCGTGGTACGTGACGGTGCGGAACACTGCCGAGCGCCAGGGGGAGGCACTCGCCCGCGCGATGCTCGCCTGCCGGTGGAACCGAGCGATAGAACTTGCGGACGAAGGCGCCATCGCGCGTCTCGTGTTTGGACGATCACCGCTCTTGTATGCACTGGAGCGGAAACAGTTTCGCCTGGCAGAACTCCTGATCAAGCGTGGTGCCGATGTCGGTGCGGTGGACCGGCGGGGTCGCACGCCACTGGCCTGGGCGCTCCACTGGGCCGATTCGGCGTCGGGGACGTTCAGCGGCTTCCTCCGGCCCAACTCCCTGCAGGGCGCGGAGCGCGAGGAAGCGGCCCGTCTGGTGTATCATCTGCTGCCGCGGTGCCGGAGTGTGGATGTCCCCACTGGCTCAGGCACCACACCCCTGATCTGGTCCATCAAGCGTGGGGATGAACCGCTCGCTCGGTGGCTGCTGCCGCAGACTGCGGGCCTGAACACGGTGGACGGAGAGTTGCTCTCGGCCCTGTGCTGGGCCGTCCGCACCGCCTCCCCAACCCTGGTCAAGATGCTCCGGGACCAGGGCGCCGATCCAAACAACCGGGCCGGATCGGCAGGGCGTGAGGTCCGGTTGGAAGGCAGTGTCGGGTGGGATCGCGGCCATCTACTCCCGGTGGAGAACCGCCATCGCCGAGCCGCATCGCCCCTCGGCCTGGCCGTGAGGCGCGGCAACCCGCAGGTTGTTCAAACCCTCCTGCGAGCGGGAGCGAATCCGAACCGAGTGCCGCGCTTCCTCGGGGGCACAGTCACCGATGAGGCGGCCGTGCTCCGGAATAGCGCGGTCGTGCGCCTCCTCCTGGATGCCGGCGCGGCGCCACCGGACTCCACCTGGACGGCGAGACGGCGGGCCCTGGCCCGCGCGTCGGCGCTGCGCCTCGTTTCCCGGAAAACCGGCCGGTAGGTCTTCGCCGCCGGCCCCACCGCACACCGGCACGGGTCCTCCTGCAGGGGCTGCGGTCCGCCTACGAAACCTCGAGTGGCGCCCACAAGACCTGGAGACCCACGATGCGTACCGCGGGTCTCCAGGTCTCCAACCCATCCGATGAGCGGACGGAGTGCCCACGGGTCTGGCCTCACCTGGGAGGCAGGGCCGGGCGGCACCCTTCCCGGCTCCACCCCCTCCCCTGGCTCCGCCTGACCCGCAACCGCCCGGGTGCGGCTCAACGTTCGCCGGGGGAGGTCGCAATCGCTCACACCCCCGGACTGCCCTCCGCCAGGAACTCCACCAGTAGTCCGTTGACCCGCTCCGGTTCGTCGTGCTGAACCCAGTGCGTGGCGTCGGGGAAGCGCACCACCCGCAGGGAGTGCGCAAACGCCGGCAGATCGTCCAGCAGCTCCGGCCCCAGGTACCGATCCCGCATACCGTGCAGAGCCAGCACGGGGATCGTGAGCGCTGCAGGAGGGTGGCGCAGCATCTGCGGACCGTAGAGGCGCCCCGCGCGGTAGTAGTTCACCATCGCTGTGAGGGCGCCGGGCCGGCGCAGCGCGGCGACATACTGCTCGATGTCCTCATCCGTAAAACTGTCCGGGCGTGCCGCGTCTGTGCGCAGGAGGCTCCGGAGGAGGCGAAAGTCCTGCGCCCGGTAGCCGGCTTCGGCCAATCCCGGAATCTGGAAGAACAAGATGTACCAGGAACGCCGCAACTGCCGCGGCCGGTGCAGTATCGCGTGCGACAGGGCAACTGCCGGCGCACTGTTGAGCACCGCCATTCGATGCACCCGAGTCGGATGCCGCACCGGGAGTGCCCACGCAATCGCTCCGCCCCAATCGTGCCCGATCACGGCGGCAGTCTCTGCCCCCGCATGCTCGATCAGGGCAGCGACGTCGTCGGTCAGGCAGTCCAGCGTGTACGCAGCGAGGCCCAACGGCTTGTCCGACAAGTTATAGCCACGCAGGTCCGGCGCGATCACGCGGTAGCCCGCGCGCGCCAACGCGGGGATCTGGCGCCGCCACCCGTACCAGAACTCCGGAAACCCGTGCAGCAGCACCACGAGAGGCCCGCTGCCAGCCTCTACGTAGTGGAGACGGATGCCGTTCACCCGGGCCTCACCGTGTCTCACGATACACGCTTTCCTGGCTATCCGAGGATGCTCCCCGACAGCGTCGCGCGGGAGGTGTCACCCCAACCTGCCTTCCCTCCGAGGGCGCGCCGTGTTGAGCGCAGGACAGCAAACGGGGACGCCTCCCGGGAGCAACGGCACTTTCTACAGGACGTACTCGACGAGCCCGAGCTTACCGCCGGCGGCGCTTCGCCGAACCGCGTCCTCCAGCGCGTCCAACGAAGTGACCTGCTCGGAAGGAATCCCGTAGGCGGCGGCCAGACGCGCGAAGTCCGGATTGACCAGATCCACTTCGCACCGGCGGCCTCCGAAGTCCCGGTCCTGTACGCGTCGGATGAGCGTGAGACCGCGGTCATTCACTACCACCACAGTGAGCGGTAGTGAGTGCTGTACGGCAGTCCCCAGTTCGGCCATCGTCATCTGGAAGCCGCCGTCGCCGGCGACCACGCAGACCGGCCGGTCGGGCCGGGCCAGGCGGGCGCCGATGCCCACCGGGAGACCGAAGCCCATACCGACGTACACACCGGGGTAGAACAACCCGTGCGGCTCGCGGCTGAACCAGTCCCGTCGGCTCCAGAAGCCCGGCACACATACGTCGAAAGCCATCACCGTGTCGGCCGGAAGCGCGGACTGCAGGGCGCGTAGCAAGGGGAAGACTTCCCGCTGGTCACTCTGCTGCTTCAGTGCAGGGAACGAGGCGTCCCAACCATCGCGCGAGCCGGGGTCGGCCTGCAGGCGGCCGGACAGGTGCTCCAGCGTCACCCGTGGATCGGCAGTGAGCCCTACCTCGCAGGAGAAGAGGCGTCCCACCTCACGCGCATCGGCGTCCACATGGACCAGGCGGCGCGGCGGGGAGAACCAGGGCCAGCGGGTATCCACCTGCACGAAGCGCACTCCCACCGCAAGGAGGGCATCGTGCTCCTGGTAGGCGGCGCTCCCGGCGACGGAGTTGCTGTCGCCCAGCGACCAGGGATGGTGCTCCGGCAGGGCGCCCTTGCCCATGACGGTAGTGATCACCGGAGCACGCAGGGCGGACGCCACCTCCCCCAGTGCCTTACTGGCTCCGGAGTGGAGCGCTCCGTCACCCGCCAGGATTACCGGCCGCCGCGCGCCTCGGAGGACCGCGGCGGCCGCGGCGAGTTGCTGCGGGCAGGGGGAGCCGGGGGCCGGGACAATTCTGCCGGGGAGGTCGGGATTGCCCCCGTCGGCGCCGAACACATCGGCCGGAATTTCCACCTGCACCGGCCCGGGCCGACCCCGTCGCAGGTGGTGGAACGCCTCGCTGAGGACCTCCGGGATCTGGTCCACGTGGTGGACGGCGGCGCTCCACTTGGTGATCGGTGCGAACAGGCGCTGCTGGTCCAAGCCGTGAAACAGATCGCGCCGAAACTCTCCCCGGAGGTTGCTGTCCGATTGCGAGGAGAGGAGCAGCAGGCGCGAACAATCCGTGTAGGCGCCCGCCACAGCAGTCGCAGCGTGGGTCGCGCCCGGACCAGGGACGGTGAACGCCACGCCCACATCGTTCCTGGCGCGGGCAAAACCGTCCGCCATCCACGCGCCCCCGAGTTCGTGCCGCACCAGCACGTGCCGGAAGTCCGGGCCGAGGTGGAAGAGCGCATCGTAAAGATGCGCGTTGAGGGCGCCGGGGATGCCGAAAGCCACCCCCACGCCCTGCGTCTGCAGAAATCGAAGAACAATTTCTCCGCCGGTCATGCGCCCACCTGGTTAGAGAAGTTCCCGCGCCGCCCGCAGGATTGCCGGATAAGTCATGCCGTACTTCTCCAGCAACTGGCCCGGAGTGCCCGACTCGGCAAACTGATCGCCCAGGTTGACGAACCGCATCGGCACCGGATGGGACGCCGCCACGGCCATCGCCACGGTGCTGCCCAGGCCACCGTGCGCCAGATGCTCCTCGATGACGACGATCCGACCCGTCTCCCGCGCGGCGGCCGCCAGCGACGCCGTGTCGAGCGGCTTCAACGTGTGCAGATCCAGCACGCGGGTCGAGACCCCCTCCTGCTCCAGGATCGCCGCCGCTTCCAGGGCTGCGCCGAGGAGGAGCCCGTTTGCAACCAGCGTCAGGTCCGTACCGGAGCGGAGGCAGGTCGCCTTCCCGAGTTCCCAGGGAGTATCCTCGCCATAGATCACCGGCGCATTCGCACGCCCGGTGCGGAGGTACGCCGGACCGGCGTGGGCATGCAGCGCTCGGGTGGCGCGAATGGTGGAAACTTCGTCGCAGGGAACCACGACCAGGAACCCGGGCAGGCAGCAGGCGAGCGCGACATCCTCGATTCCCATCTGGGAAGGCCCATCCTCGCCGATGCTGATGCCGGAGTGGCTGCCCACTACCTTGACGTTGCAGCGCGGGAACGCCACGGACATGCGCAACTGATCGTAGGCATTCGACATGACGAATGTGGCGAAGGAGGCGCACCAGGGCCGCTTTCCCGCGGAGGCCAGCCCCGCAGCCACGCCGACCATGTTGCTCTCGGCAATCCCGACGTTGAAAAAACGGCCCGGATGCGCCTTGGCGAAGATGTCCGTGCGCGTGGAGTTGTTGAGATCGGCATCCACCACCACGAGCGCCGGATCTTCACCGCCGAGATCGCGGAGCGTTTCGCCGAAGGCGACACGGGTCGCCTTGCCGAGCTTCAGCCCGAGGGTCTTGCCTATTTCCATCCCAGCTCCTCCAGCGCCCGGCGGGTCTCTTCCTCGGTGAGCGGCTTGCCGTGATAGCCGTACTCCCTCTCCACAAAACTGACGCCTTTCCCCTTAAGAGTACGGGCGATGATGGCTTGCGGCCGGTGCTCGGCACTGCCCGCACACTTCAAGACGGAGAGCAGGGCCTCCAGATCGTGGCCATCCACCTCGTGGGTCTCCCAGCCGAAGGAGCGCCACTTGTCCGCTTTGGGTTCCGTATCCAGGACGTCTTTTGTGTAGCCGGTCTGCTGGGCGGTGTTCGCATCCACGATCGCGATGAGATTGCTGACGCCGTACTTCGCCGCCGCCAGCGCCGCCTCCCAGACCTGACCCTCGTCCAGTTCTCCATCGCCCAGCACAACCCAGGTTTTCCAGTCCGCCCCGTCGAGGCGGGCCGCGAGCGCCATACCGAGACCGAGAGAGAGGCCCTGCCCCAGCGATCCGGTACTGGCCTCAATGCCGGGGAGGCGCTGCAGGTTCGGGTGACCCTCCAGACGACTGCCGAGCTTGCGCAGCGTGAGGAGCTCTTCCTCGGGGAAGTACCCGGCGACGGCCATCGCCGCGTACTGCGCAGGGCAGGCGTGCCCCTTGCTCAAAATGAAGCGGTCACGGTCGGGCCAGGTCGGGTTCGTCGGATCGTATCGAAGGATGCCCCCGAAGTACAGTGCACAGAGGATTTCCGTGCAGGAAAACGAACTGCTCGGATGCCCGGAGCCGGCAGCGGTGGTGCTGAGAATAATGTGCTTCCGGAGCAGTCGCGCGGTTTCCTGGAGTTCCAGGACTGACTGCACCGGCACAGTTTCGGGGTTTGGGGTTTGGGGTTCGGGTGTCAAGTATCGTCCCTCTTCATACATCGCTCATCGTTTCTCCTTTGTGGGCGGCGATCCCTCGTCGAACTCGAACTCGTTCGCTCCACAAAACGGAACTCGGGGGGTGCGTCACGCCAATGGGCGATCGAACGTTGAGGCCTGAACTGCACCGACCCTTCGCCGGCGCGGAGGAGGGCACACAGGGAGCCGCTGTCGCCGGTGCATGAGGCGGTCCTGTAAGCCAGCCCCGGGGCATTCGAGCACCGGACTGATCCGCCGGCCCGGCACACGTGCATCCGCGACGGTTTCCCGGGGCTGGCTCGTACCGCAGTTGCACCAGCCGCAGGATGAGTGCCCCAATGGGTCACCGATGGGTCAATGCGACGACCGTGCGGGACCGCCCGATCGCTGCGGTGGCCGGTTCCCACGTCCGTGTTAGCTGCCAGCCCGCCACTCCGCCAGCGTCGTGGCGCGCACCGCGCGACGAATGCCTGCCTGAAGGCGATCCTGATCCGTCTCCGCCTCCACAGCCGACACCAATTCCACCGGCAGTGGTCCGAAGCGCTCCTGCAGATACATCAGCAAGTCGCCCCGGCGTGCCGCGAGCGTCACCTGCTCCGCCACCTGCGCCGCCGCCTCCGCCCGCATCTGCGCCGTTACCTGTGCTGCCGCCTCCGCCCGCATCTGCGCCGTCATCTCCGCCCGCATCTGCGCCGTTACCTGTGCCGTTACCTGCGCCGTCATCTCCGCCCGCATCTGCGCCGTTACCTGCGCTGCCGCCTCCGCCCGCAACTGCGCCGTCATCTCTGCCTGCACGTCCTTGCGTGCTTGGACCAGCGCTTCTTCGCGCGCCTCCTCCGCCCAGGTCTTCGCTGTCCCCGCTGCTACCTGGGTCACTTCCTGTCGCCGTGTTGCTTCCATCTGATGCTCCTGCAGATCCTTCACCAGTTGTTCCACGTCCGCCCGCGGGCGGTACTGCCGCATCCAGCTCACCACGAACCACAGCAGGTCGTGCCGCCGCACGCGCTGCTCGTCCGGCAGGTCCAGCAGCCGGTTCGCACCCGTCTCGAAGATCCCCCGCAACTCTTCCAGGGTTCCGCGTCCTGCCCGCACGATGGCCATCGTCTGGCTCCAGGCAGAGGGATCCGCCAGCAGGTCCTGTACGGTTTCTCGGGCCAATTCCCAAAAGAGCGGTTGGAACGTCGGCTGCAGGTCCGCCAACTCCGGCGGCGCCGGCACCAGGTCCGCGAGGGTGCGCTGGCTCTCCCAGCGCCCACTCCCGGTGCTGAACACGACCGGGAACACCGGCGTGAGGGTCAGCGCTGGTTTCGAGCCCTTCCGTTCCTCCCAGGCGCGCCACTCCGTCTCCCAATACAGCACGGTGTACAACAACATGCGGAGCGGCATGGCAGGGTCCGGCACAGACTGCTGCTCCACCAGCAGGAGGATCAGCACCCAGCGGTTCTCGGCTTCCACCAGGAAGGGGACCCGAAAGAGCAAGTCGCACTCCCGGCGGCGCCAGTCTTCCAGGATGAACTCTTTCCCGACCGGCTCTGCCTGTGTGAAATCGAGCCGACGGGCGAGTTGCGGATGGGCGCGCCGCACGGCTTCCGCGAGGTTCCGGCGGTCCTCCAACAGGCGCCGGTACGCCCGGTCGGGAAACTGGTGTACCGGCGGGTCATCGAGAAATGACACGGGGATGTTCTCCAGGCTGACGCGCTCCGCCGGCGCAGACACCGAACAGCCGGGCGCACAGATGAGATACGCGGCCGACCGCGGGAAGGGCGAGCCGGTACCCCATAACGGTTACGTGAAACTCGACATCCGAAACCAGTATATAGTTTATCCGATGCACTGTTCTCGCTGGCAGCACCTCGACTTTGAGCCCCTCGCGCGCGTGCGGGGGGCCCACGTTCCGGATACCGGCCGCGGAGGACACGCGACCGGCACGGAAGCGCGTATCCCCGGCGATGGGGAGTTCTGCGCCCCAGTGGACGAGGAATTCCACGCCCCGGAGCGTGCGCGCTTCCCGGGTGTTTCGGACCCCGCTGACGGTTCTGTGCCGTCGGCGGCCTCTCCGGCGCTGCCCCTGGCGATGGTTCCCGTTCCCACCGCATTCCAGCACCCGGACCTGCGGGAAGCAGTCGGGTGCTGGCGGCTGGGGCAGGTTCATGCCTGCAGCGAACAACTGGCCTCCCGGCTCGCCGCCGGCCCCCTTCCGCCGGGAGGGCGCGGTCTGCTCGGGCTCTGCCGCGGACAAGAGGGGGACATCGCCGGCGCCCTGGGGGATTTGGTGGCGGCGCTTGCCGAAGCCCCGGAGGACGAACTACTCCAGGCAGCCGCCCTCTCCGCCCGGCTCCGGCTTGGACTGCCGTCCAGCCCCACGGACACGGCAGTACCGGGCCGGGCCGGGGGACTCTCTCGTCCGGGCGCCCGGATGTCCCCCGCGATCCCTTCGACGGGGGAGGCCCCTGGATTGGTCCGCTGGGCGAACTCCTCGGCGCGGCGGCATGGCGCGACGGACAGAACTGCGTGCGTCGAAACCTGCCGGGGGCAGCCGTCCGGGAGTTTCGACTGGCCGCCGAGCAGTTCCGGCAGACCTCACCGGCGGCCGCGCACGCTGACCGCATGACTGCCGCGTATTTCGGGTATGCCGTCAGCCTTATCCTGGCGGACCGCCTTGATGCCGCGCAGTTGGCCTGGTCCGGCCTGGGTGGAGCCGCGGTCCTGCCCACTACGTCCCTGGCCTTTGCGCGGCAGGTGTACGAACTCGCCGACGCGCTCCGGGGGCCTGCAGATCACGACCGCTGGGAAATGCTCGCCCCACTGCGCGAGTGGATCGTGACCGCTCGTCTCCGGGTGGAGTTCTTCGACGGGCACGGGTCGGTCCGCATGCACTGGGAGGAACTGTGACCACCGCCGGTAGATCCGTACGCGCGGGCAGACGTGCACCGCGCCGGCGCGCACTGTGACGGTCCGCGAGGAGTTCGCGCTCGCCGTGCGGGCGCGGATGCCGCTGATCGCGCTCGTAACGCCCGAGGAGCAGCGCGCCGAGGCGCTCGTGCTGCGCCCGGTAGCCGACGAGTGGCGCGCGGGCCGCCTGTTCGTCTGGAGCATCACCGAAGGGATGGTGGAACGCGACCCCGAAGGCGGCGACCGAGCCCGAATCCCGGCGCCCGATCCGCTCGCAGCGCTGGACGTGGCTGCCGGGTATGAGGAGCCGGCGTTGTTTGTGCTGCGCGACTTCCACCATCATCTGGAGAGTGCTGCGGTACTGCGCCGCCTGCGCGATCTGGCGTCCGTGCTCCCTGTGGCGGGAAAGAACCTGGTCTTTCTCGGGCCCCGCTTTCGCACACCGGACGATCTGGAAAAAGACGTGCTGGTGCTGGATGTGCCGCCGCCGGACTTCATCGAATTGGGCCGTCTGGTCGGCGAAGCGCAGATCGCCGGCCGAACGCCGGACGGTCTGCCGCCGGCGGCGCGCGAGGCGCTCGCACGCGCCATGCTGGGGCTGACTCTGGGGGAGGCGGAAAGCGTGCTGGCGCGGGCGCTCGTTCGGGATGGAGCAATCACTGCCCGGGCCGTGGAACTGGTGCTCGCCGAAAAGCGCCACCTTGTGCGCCGGCACGGCCTGATTGAGTGTCTGGAGAGCCGCGACGGGCTGGACGATGTGGGCGGGCTGGCCGGACTGAAGCACTGGCTCGCACGAAGGGAAGCGGCCTTCGGCGAAGCGGCACGGGACTACGGGCTGCCGGTACCGAGGGGGATCTTGCTGCTGGGCGTGCAGGGTTGCGGCAAGAGTCTGATCGCAAAGGCGGTGAGTCGCGCCTGGGCGATGCCGCTGCTGCACCTGGACCTGGGCCGGGTGTTCGGCAAGTTTGTGGGGGAGAGCGAAGCGGCGATGCGGCGCGCAATTCAGACTGCGGAGGCAGCGGCGCCCTGTGTCCTCTGGGTGGACGAGATTGAGAAAGGATTTGCGGGGGCTACCGTCGAGGCGCACGATGCCGGTGTCGGCGCCAGAGTCCTGGGGACCTTCCTGACCTGGATGCAGGAGAAGGAGAAACCGGTATTCGTCGTTGCCACCGCCAATCAGATTCGCGGCCTGCCGCCCGAACTGCTGCGTAAGGGCCGGTTTGACGAACTTTTCTTCGTGGATCTCCCGGACACAGGCGAACGGGAGCAGATCCTCGCGGTGCATCTCCGCAAGCGCCGGCGGGATCCGGCCGGTTGGGACCTGGCGGATCTCGCCCGGCGCACCGACGGCTTTACGGGTGCGGAGTTGGAGCAGGTGGTGGTCGAGGGGCTCCACAACGCGTTCGCCGACGGAAGGCGCCCGCTGGCGCCCACCGACCTGGAGCAGGCCGCGGCGGAGGTCGTGCCTCTCTCCGTCACGATGCGTGAAACGGTGGCCGCCCTCCGCCAGTGGGCTGCCACCCGGGCCCGCCGCGCTTCGTGATCGCGCCCTATGCCGTCGAACCGGTCCCCGGAGCAGCCACGCAGTCAATCTCTACCAGGATTCCCTTGAACAGGTCGCCGGCGCCGATGACGCGGCGGGTCGGCGGGCGTCGTCCCTCAAAGTAGCCCATATAGGTGCGGTTGAAGCCGTCGCGGTCGTCCATGTGCAGCAGATAGACATTCATCCGCACGACATCATCCCAGGTCGCGCCCTCACTCTCCAGCACGCGCTGCATCGCGTTCATCGTGAATTCCGTCTGTGCCTCGATGGTGTCGCCCACGACGTTCAGGGCGGCGTCCACCGGGCCGAATCCGGAAAGGAACAGGAGATCACCCGCGCGACGGGCGAGGCTGTAGAACGGCTCGGGATTCTGGGGCTGGCTCATGGATCTTGTTTCCAGGGAAGGGTCCGTCACGCGGGGCGCGCGACGAAGAGCGAAGGGTCGTGCTCGCGCAGCGGCATCCGCGGCGCCACGGTGGGGTTCACGATGTGATCAGGGTGCGGCAGGCAGCCCGCACGGACCGCCACCACGTTCTCCACGGAGGTGCGGGCGACCTCGGCGCTGGCCGGTGTGGAAAGTCCCGATACGTGGGGCGTGAGGATGACGTTGTCCAGCCGGGTGAGTGGATGAGTGGGCGCAGCGGGGTTCTCGACGAAGATGGAAATTCCCTCAAAGGTGTCCACGGCAGCGCCGCGCAAATGCCCGTCGCGCAGGCACTCCACGAGCGCATCCTCGTCCACGAGTGCGCCGCGCGAGGTGTTGATGAGGTAGGCGCCCGGCTTCATTGAGCGCAGCGCCGCCCGACCGAACAAATGATACGTATCGGCAGCCAGCGGCAGGTGCAGCGAAACGATATCGGCGCGGGTGAGTACGTCGTGGAGGTCCGTCATCTCCACGCCGAGAGCGTCTGCTTCCTCCCGCGGCACGTCCATGCGGCGCCGCGTGGCAAGTACTTTGAGCCCGAACGGCCGGGCCCGAGCGGCAACTGCTTTCGCCGATGCGCCGAAACCCACCAGACCCAGCACCAACCCGGATACACGCGGGAGTTTCAGGCATTCTTCCCGCGCCCGGGCGAACGCTCCGTCGTGCAGGCACCGGGAGGCGAACGGAATCTGCCGGACCAGCGTGAGCAGAGTGGCCATCACGTGGTCCGCCATCTCTTCCACGCAGAAATACGGCACGTTGGTGACCAGGATCCCACGTTCCGTGGCGGCGCCGACATCAATGCGATCGGTGCCGTTCCCCATCCGGGAGATGACCTGACAGCGCGTAAGGCTCTCGATCACGGCGCGGGGCAGCGCTGCGGACACCACGAAAATCGCATCACACCCGGCGACGTTGGAAATGATCTCTTCCGGCGTATGCGCCTCAACGCAAGTGGGCGCCAGCCCGTACTCCCGGCACAGCGCTGCCTCCACCGGCCGCACCGGCATCAGCGCCGCATTGAGGCGCACGGTACGAAACGTCTCGTTGTGGTGTCCCGGAAGCATCACTGTCCTCAACCGGAGATCCGGGCGGCGCCCGTCGTCCGCCGGGGTCCGCAGGAGACACGGCTCCCGGCGTCACCGGAGAGCGTTCAACCGCCCTGTGAGTGGGCAGGCGCCGCGCTCTCCGCCCACGCGCCCGGAAGCCGTCCGGCAGACGCGCAGGAAGCGATTTCGTCGCTGTCTGCGGCCATTCCTGCCTGAGTTGGGAACACGAGCCGCGATTTCCCACGCACGACATCCAGGAAGGGAGTGGCGGGGAGGCCAGAGAAATCACTACGGGACAGCGCCTCGCTGTCCGGGGCGTGCATCGCTCCCAGATCGCGGAAGAGACCCGATGCGCCCGTCTGAAATTTCCGGCCTTCCCGGCCCGTTCCACGGAGTGCCCGATGCGACTCGTGCTCACGGGGCTGATGCTCCTTACCCTGGTAGGTGTGATGACTGACAGTGCCGCACAACCCGCCGGCGGATCCAAGCCGCTGGTCTTCATCTCGTCGTTTGCCCCGGCCGGCTCCGGCGCGATTCAGGCGTTCACGTTCGATCCGAGCGCCGGAACGCTGACTCCGACCCGCTCCACCCCGATCGAGCACCCGTTTTTTCTGGCGCTCTCGCCCAACCGGCGCTTTCTGTACTCGATCCACGCCCGCGAATTCAGCGGCAAGGACAATGAATTCGTCGCTGCATTCGAACTTCTCGGCCGCACGGGGGAGTTGAAGGCGCTCAATCGGCAGTCCTCCCGCGGCACCGCTTCCTGCTACCTCGACGTAGACGCCACGGGGAAGTCCGTGGTCGTGGCCAACTACACGACCGGCAGCGTTGCCTCTCTCCCGGCCGGCAAGGATGGCTCACTCGGCGAGGCGGCCACTTTCGTGCAACACACCGGCTCCAGCGTGAACCCGAACCGGCAGACCGGACCGCATGCCCACTGCATCGTGATCAGCCCGGACAACAAGCACGTGTTCTCCGCCGATCTGGGGCTGGACCGGGTGCTCTGTTACCGCCTGGACGCGGCTACGGCGCGGCTCACCCCGACCCGGCAGGCCTTCGTACGCACTCCGCCGGGCGCCGGTCCGCGCCACCTCACGTTTCATCCCAACGGCCGGCACCTCTACGTCATCAACGAGATGGCCAACTCGGTGACCCATTTCGAATACGAGCCGAAAACCGGAATGCTCGTCGAGAAGGGAACGCTTTCGACCGTACCACAGGGCTTTCAGGGGGAGAGCTACTGTGCTGACGTGAAGATCACGCCCAACGGGCGCTTCCTCTACGGCACCAATCGCGGCCACGACAGCCTCGCCGCCTACCGGATCGCGGAAGATGGTTCCCTCTCGCTGATCGGCATTGAGCCCAGCCTCGGCAAGGGCCCCCAGAATCTCGCGATTACCCCGGACGGACAGCACCTTCTCTGCGCCAACATGCCGAGCAACAATGTGGCAGTATTTCGGATTGATGCGGAGAGCGGCAAACTGCATTCGACCGGCGCCCCCGTCACCCTGAAGAGCCCTTCCTGCATCATGATCGTGCCGTAGCTCCGGCCGTACCCCCAGTTTCGCACCCCAGGTCGCCCCGTGGGGAAGGGTCGGGCAATCGCGCTGGCCCTTCCTCCAGGCGGAGCATGCCGATCACGCAGACTCCTCGCCTCACACCGATACGCTTTTCGCAAATGTCGCCGAACTATGAAGGAGTTCCCACGCGACTTTGCGAATCATTATTTAGGCACGGAGATCTCGTCAATCCCGCTTCCACGCAGCCACGTAGTACGACGAGACTCATCGAAAGCGGTTCCGGATCGTTCCAGGGAAATATGAGTGAAACTCATCACCCGACTGCGCCGCGCGTTCACGCTCATCGAACTGATCGTGGTCATCGCGATTATAGCTATTCTGGCTGCGATCCTCTTCCCGGTCTTTGCTCAGGCCCGCGAAAAGGCACGCCAGGCCGGGTGCCTTAGCAACCTGAAGCAAGCCGGCCTGGCCCTCGGCATGTACGTTCAGGACTACGACGAAGCCATGCCGAACGCCTGTTCCTGGGGCAAGGCCTGGCTCCACGGGCCGGCCGCCACGGAGTGCCCTCCAATCCGGCGCGCTGGGGCGCCTGCCTATGCTCAAGAACTCCTTCAGCCGTACGTCAAGAACGCCGACGTGTGGTTCTGCCCCAGCACGGGCCGTACGAAGGCTCTGAACGTGAGCAACCCGAGCGAAGTGCAGAACAGGGGCCAGAACGGCACTTCCTACATCTGGAACCACATGACGCAGACCGTACCGTACGGCCCGCTGCGGGGGCGTCCGTCGGTGCGGGTGAGCGGTCTGTCCATCGCCTCGATCCCGCGTCCGTCGGAGGCGCCGGTTTTCTGGGACATGCCGTACTGGGCCCCGGTTCCGGGAGCTACCTGCGCACAGGCAACCGATCCCCGCTACATCTCCGTGCACATGAAGGGTGTGGATGCTCTCTACGCCGACACTCACGTGAAGTTCTCGCCGTTCCAGGGCAACCGGAACAACGGAGCGTGCCTGGAAGACTGGTGGCTTGACAACTCCTGGAAGGGGTTTGTTGAGTAAACCCGTCCCCAGCACCCACCTGTCCGGGGGCCGCCGCCGCGTGTATGCGCTGGCGGCGGCCCTCGCTGTTTTGTGTGGGATCGCCGGCGTGCTCGGCGTGCGCCAGTTCCTGGCCAACCGCCGCGCAGCGGCCGCCGAGGAGCTGGTCCGCTATGCGTACGAAGAACGCGTTCACGGTGACCTCCGCGGCGCGGCGGCCACTTTGAAGCAGGCACTCCGTATCGCCCCGCACTTCCCCGGCATCCACCTCCAACTTGGGATTGTTTACACCGACGCGCGCGAGTATGATCTCGCCCGCCGGGAACTGGAACAGGTCACCCGGAGTGCACCCGCGGAGGCAGTCGGATGGGGGCAACTCGGGCGCCTCCACCTCATCACCGCGCGGCTGAACGAGGCCGACCAGGCGCTGCAAACCGCGCTGGAGCTCCGGCCGGACCACGGACCCTATCTGGCAATGCTGGGGGAGGCATGCCGGCTGCGCGGGGATACGGCTGCGGGCCGGAGAGCCGAGATCTACTTCCGCCGGGCGCTCTCCCAGAATCCGCAGGATCCAGAGACCCACTACCGGTTAGGGCTGTTGCAACAGCGTCAGGGCCGGCCTGCGGAGGCTCTCCGCTCCCTGTTGACCGCGATTCAATTGTCGCCGGAAACTCCCGAGCCCTATTATGCCCTTGCACAGGTGGAGCGGAGCCGCGGAAACCTGAACCAGGCCGATCAAGCACTTCGCGTCTTCCGGCGGCTCAATGCCGAGG
This sequence comes from Actinomycetota bacterium, assembly GCA_005805375.1. Lineage (GTDB taxonomy): Bacteria > Armatimonadota > SYMT01 > SYMT01 > SYMT01 > SYMT01. The sequence goes on along the minus strand of SYMT01000378.1, from coordinate 11,794 downwards.
CACGGGCACGCTCGCCGCAGGAACAGCCAGCTTCCGTACCGGTGACACCCCCTGCCGCTCTCCCCGCGTCCGGGGCGGACAGCGCCTCCGCAGCCGGTGCGTCTCGCCCCGCGGACCGCGGCGCACCTCGCTCCCCCGGGACGGCAGTGGCGCCGGCGGGCTACGCGCCGACCGTTCCGCCCGCCGCTGCAACGCCGGCGGCGGTGCTGGTGCAGGAGGCCCGGCGTCTCTCTTATAACCAGGGGCAGCCGGATGCCGCGATCGCAAAGCTCGAAGAGGCCCGGCGAGCCGATCCCCGGGATCCGGCGGCGCCCTACCAGCTCGGGCTGGTGCTGAGCTTCGTGGGGCGGAAAGCGGAAGCGGAAACGGCGTTCCGCGCGGCGCTGGCACTCGATGCACGGAACCCCCGCTACCACGCATGGGTTGGCACGCTCCTGCTCGAACGCGGCGCTCCGACCCTGCCCGCGGCGCTTGCGGCGCTGAAACAGAGCGTAGCGCTGGACGGCAACTACGCGTACGGACACTATCAGTTGGGCCGAGCCTATCTGAATCAGAACCGGCCGGCCGACGCGGCGCCGGTGCTTCTCCGCGCAACCACGATTGATCCGAAGTATCGGGAGGCATGGTACAGCCTCGGCCAGTGCTATCAGCGGCTGGGAAAGGCGCCCCTGGCCGCGCGGGCGCTGCAACGATTTCGGGAACTGGACGCCTTTGAGCGCCGGCGGCGTTCCCTCGCAGTCGCTGCGCGCGCCCACGCAGACGATCCCGCGCCCAGTCTGGAGCTCGCCCGATTCCTGGCGCGCAATGACCAGACTGCCCAGGCCATCCTGACGCTCGAAGGACTCCTCGAACGGTTTCCCGACCACCCGGAAGCCGTACAGTTACTCGGGGAACTCCGGAGTCGCCCCACCGGTTCTGCTGCAATCCCTCGAAAGGCCCCCTGAATCTCGTCCGGCCCCCTCTCCCGCTGCGGCGCGCACCTCGATCGGCATACCCCTGTCCCGCAGCGCACCATTGTTTGCAAGCAGGGAGGTGTGTTGGCCTCAGACGTCTAACTGGACTAAAACCGGACAGGCTGATTTCGGGTTTTTTTGTTGCAGGGGCGAAAAACCCTGGAACTGACCTGCGGTCATCATTGTCCCAGTAACGGTTTGCCGGGAATCACGGTATTGCCGGCGGCCAAACGAAATCAGAACCTCTTCCCACAACGGGACCAACTGAGGGAGTAGCCAAGTGCTGAAACGAGTTCGTCGAGCCTTCACGCTCATTGAGTTGCTTGTGGTTATTGCCATCATCGCGATACTCGCCTCCATTCTCTTCCCAGTCTTCGCGCAGGCACGCGAGAAGGCGCGGATGATCACCTGCCTGTCCAACGCCAAGCAGATCGGTACCGGAATCATGATGTACAGCCAGGACTACGATGAGGTGGTCATTCCCTGGTTCCAGCGCACCGGTCTCCCCCGCACGGGCGGACGTGCAGACGTGGATCCCTGGCCCGTGCTCCTTCAGCCGTACATCAAGAACGGAAATCCTCCCCGGCCGAACGCCCCGGCTGGAGCCATCCCGCCGGAAGGGATGTTCAAGTGCCCTTCCTTCAACCCGAACGAGTTCAAGCGCCAGGCGCATATGCCCGACTGCGACGGCGCGGGCGCCCTGGACGCCTGGATCCCGCCGCTCCAGTACTTTGCCCACTACGGCATCGGCTTCGGGAACGCCGCCACCGGCGGAAACTGCACCCAGGGCGATCCGTACTACAAGTACGCGGGGAACGACGTTCGCTACACTCCCCTGCAGAGTCTGGCTGAACTGCGGCGCCCTGCCGAAACCGTCATCGTCACGGACGGCTTCACCGGCATCATCCAGTCCGGTGGCCTGGGCACGACGATGGGCTGCGAGTCGGCCAACAGTCATCAGGGCGGCGGCACCCATATCTTCATGGATGGGCACGCCAAGTGGATTGCCCGCAACTCCGAGCGGTATCTGGAGCGGGATCAGGCAGGCTGCTGGTACAAGAAGTTCTACGCGGTGGACAAGGGCTGATCGGTTCGTGTGCGAACACCGGAGATAACCGCAATGACCAGGAATCTCTCACGCTGGCTGGCCGTCCTGCTCGGTGCATTGCTGTTGGGAACGGCGGTCGTGGGGTGCAGCGAGAAGCCGAAACCGTCTGAAGGCGGCACCTACTACGACGGCCCGATGAAACCCAAGGGCGCCGGCGGAGCCAAAGCCGGCGGGTAGTGCCGGGTAGAGTCCGGAACGAGTACAGCCGCGCCGCCCGGCCGGGAGTACCCCGCCGGGTGAGCGGTGCTCGTGACCGCCGCGCCCCGGTTTCCTTCGGCAAGGGAACCGGGGCGCGGTCTCCTCGCCTTCTCCTGAACCCCCGGATGGCAACCCTCCGTGTTTCACCGCGCCCGGCGCGGCTGCTGGCGATCGCGGCAGTGCTGGGTGTTCTGGCGACCGTGGTCAACCTTCCACCGGTGCGCGAGTTCCTGACGCGTGCAACACCGGTGGGCCGCCTCGCCGGGCGCGCCGGTCCCACCGAGGCGACCCTCGCCGCAGCCCGGCGTCTGCTGGATAACGGCCGGGGGGCGGACGCGGCCGCCCTGCTCCAACCCCTCATCGCCGCCGGACGCGCCGAAGTCCCGGTGGTCCTCCTCACAGCCCGAGCAGCCGCGGCCGCAGGGGATACACGCACGGCCGACCTGCTGTTTGAGTCAGCGAGGGTCGGCGCGCCGGACGACCCGGAGGCGCAGGCGCGGGTCGGCGAATACCTCGCTTCCCGCGGGTTCGACCGCGCAGCCGCCGCGCAATTCGAGGTAGCGCTGCGTCTCAAGCCCAACCACCCGACGGTGCTGCGCGGCCAGGCGGAGCGGGCACTCCGCGCCCACCATTTTTCCGAGGCGCTGGCCCTGGCGGACCGGGCTGAACAGGATGCGCCGACGTGGGAGGGGGCCCGGCTGCGAGCCGAAGCGCTCAAAGAGCTGGGACAGGTCGAGGCGGCCGAGGAGGCGGCCCGCGAGGCGGTGGCGCTTGCTTTTCATCCGCTGACACTGCGTACCCTCGCCGGCGTGCTGGTGCTGACCCCGGGGCCCGACCGCCTTGCCGAGTCGTGCCGTCTCTTGCAGGATGCTCTCCGTCGCGATCCCACCCAGACCGGCGCGATGCGCCTGCTGGCCATGAACCTCCGCGCACTGGGCGAGCATCGGAGCGCGATCCGGGTGCTGCGGCGACTGCTGCGGGCTGAGCCGCTGAGCCTCGAAGCGTACCCGCTGCTCGCCCAATCCTACCAGGCTACGGGCCGCGCACCCCTGGCCGCCGCCGTTCGGCGGATCTACGCCGAGCTTCAGCCGGTGGACGAACGGGTGGCGCGGGCGCGCTTTCTGGCCGGGGTGGCTCGAGGGTCGCCGGACTCGCTCCTCGGTCTGGCGCGTGCCTACGTGGCGGCGGGCCGCCCCGACGAGGCCCGCCGCCTGCTCGCAAAACCGCCGCTCGGGTCGCGCAGTGGACCGGCGATCGAACGTCTCCGTCGAGAAATCGCCGGCAGCCCCACGCTGCGCATTCCGGCGCTGCCGGAGGATCCGCTGGGAGACCGGACTTGAGCCGGGCGGGTCACCGGCGCAGCATCGAAGGAGCAGCCTGGGGCTGCGTGTCGAGCGTGCTGCTCCTGGGCTGCACTGCTCCGCAAGGCGGAGACGATCCGGCCCTGGAAGCAGCACTCCCACCGGCGGAGTCCACAACGTCATCCAGGATCCGCTTCCGGGATGCCGCCGGTGAACTGGGGTTGAAGTTTCAGGCCGGGATCCAGGGCCGCAGTCCCCTGAACATCGCGGCGCTCATGGGGGGCGGCGCCGGCTGGCTCGATCTGGACGGTGACGGCTGGGAGGATCTCGTGCTCACCGGCCCGGCCGGGGTGGCGTTCTACCGGAACGAGACCGGACGCGCGTTTCGCGACTTGACGCCGCAGTCGGGACTCGACCCGAAGCTGCGCGATGTCCAGGGAGTGGCGGTGGGGGACTTCGATGCGGATGGACGCCCCGACCTGCTGCTGACGCTGCTGGACGGCGTGCGGCTCTACCGGAACCACGGCGGGCATCTGGAGGATACGACCCGGCAGGCCGGCCTCCAACTCCGACGGTGGACGACCAGCGCCGCAGTAGCCGACGTGGACGGCGACGGAACCCTCGACCTCTTCATTGGTCGCTATGTCCACTTCCGTGCGGGGATGCCGGAGTTTCTCCGCGACGGTGAGGCACGCCTCACGTTGGGACCGGCGGCCTATGAGGCCGACGTGGGGGTCCTGTATCGCAACGATGGAAGGGGCCACTTCCAGGACATCACCACCGCTGCCGGCCTCTCCGGCAGCCACGGGAAAACGCTGGGGGTGAGCTTCGCGGACTACGATCTGGACGGCGACCAGGATCTGTACCTGGCAAACGACGAGGTTCCGTGCGACTTCTACGTGAATGACGGCCGCGGCCACTTCCGGAACGCCGCACTGGAGAACGGGACGGCCCTCTCGGCGACCGGTCAGCCGCAGGCGGGCATGGGCGTTGACTGGGGGGACTACAACGGCGACGGGCTTCCTGATCTGGTCGTCACGACCTTCCTCACCGAGCCGACCAGCCTGTACCGCCAGGAGCGGGGAGGGTTATTCACCGAGGAGAGCCAGACTACGGGACTGCTGGCTGCTACCCGGCGCTGGACCGGCTTCGGGGTCGCCTTCGAGGACTGGGACAACGACGGCCGGCTGGATTTGCTGCAGGCCAACGGCCATGTGGCCGACCAGCAGGATCGGGTGGACGCGGCCACGGGCTTCCGGCAGCCGCTCCAGCTCTTTCACAACCGCGGCGCCCAATTCCACGATGTCTCCGAGAACGCCGGCCCTCCGTTCCGCGACCGAGCGGTGGGACGGGCGCTCGCGGTCGCCGACTACGACCGCGATGGCCGGCTGGACGCAGTGATGGCGAATTTGACCGGCCCCCCCGTGCTGCTGCACAACGAGACCCAGGCGAAAAACTGGATGGGGGCACGTCTAAAGGGGGCGACGCCGAACCGGGAGGGCATCGGCGCCGTGCTGCGCCTGACGACTGCGTCCGGCACGCAGACCCGCCTGCTGACGCGGAGCCGGAGCTATCTCTCCAGCGTTCCCGCGGAAGTACGGTTCGGGCTGGGGTTCGACACGGCGGGCGTGCTGGAGGTACGGTGGCCGGGGGGGCCGATCCAGCGGGTAGGGACGCTGCCGGCCGGCAAGACCCACGAACTCACCAGGCCCCCGAAGCCATAGCCCATCCGTGCTGACTCCGGGGACCGGATCGTGCCTACTGCCGCCGCTTGCGCTTGGGCCGTACGGTGGCGGTTGCTCCCACCTGGCGGGGCGAAGTCGCGCCCACATCGGAGACTCCGTCTCCAGAGGATGCCGTGCTGACCGTCCCCGCGCCGGCGACGGCTGCGGCAGGGGTCGCCGCGCGCTGGCGGGACGGCTGGAGCTGCACATCGTCTCTGCGACGACCCGGCTGTGTGGTGGCTGCCTGCTCCCCTGCAATCAGCTTCTGCTCCAACAGCACGACGAGCGGGCTTGCCACGAAGATGGACGAGTATGTCCCGATGGCGATCCCGAACAGGAGCGCGATGTTGAAGAGGCGGATGGAGTCGCCGCCGAACAAGACGAGGGCAGCCACCACGAGCAGCACCGTCATCGAAGTATTGATCGAGCGGTCGAACGTCTGCGTGATGCTCCGATCGCTCACCTGCGCCAGCGTCTCGTTGCGCCGGCGATGCCGCAGGTTTTCCCGGATCCGGTCGTAGACGACGATGGTGTCATGCACCGAGAACCCGAGCACCGTGAGACAGGCCGTCACAAAGAGGCTGTCAATCTCCCAGCCCGCAATGCCCCCCATCAGCGCGAACAGACCGATGGTCATCCCCACGTCGTGGATCAGCGCGATCACGGCGCAGACCCCGAACTTCAGCCCGTTCAGGAAGCCGCCGATGGCGAAGCGGAACGCCAGGTAGAGAATGATCGCGAGCGATGCCACCAGGACCGACCAGAAGGCGTTCTGTGTGATCTCCTTCGCGACCGTTGGTCCGATGAAGTTCTCCTGGTACATCGCGTCAATCGAGCCGCCCCCGACCTGAGCGAGCGCCTGACGAATCTTGCTTGCCTGCTCGGTGCTGCCGCCCTTGGTGCGGATCTCCGCCACCAGGATCGCAGCGGCGCCCTGATGCGGCTCGTCGGCGACCGTCACCCGGAGCGATTTCAGCGTGGGCTTGGTGTCCGCATCGGTCCCGGGGAGGTTCAGCGCGGTTTCAATCGCCGCCTGCGTGGTGGGCACGACGAAGAGGGCTGTCGCTTTGAACTTCTTCGCAGGGTCCTGAGCCGAGGTGTAGGACGAGAGATCAAATCCCCGCAGGTTCTTCAGGCGCGTCTTCAGCGCGTCTACCGAAACCTGGTCCACATCCGTGGCCTCAATCGCCACCCGGCTCCACGAGCGCTCGTCCTTCCCGATGCTGATGACCGGGTCCTGCACTCCGGCGCCCTGGACTGCCTGGAGCACCTGCTCGCGCGTCACGTCCTTGCCGCGGAAAGCGATTTCAATGGCCTGACCGCCGTTGAAGTCAATCCCGGTCTGGAGCCCCTTCCCGAACGGGGTCATCGCAATGAACACCAGCGCCAGCACTGATATGCCGATGCTGAAACCGAAGTAAATTCGCCGCTTGTCGTAGACCTGGAGGATTCCCCCCTGCCGCGAAGCAGGAAAGAACAGCGCCAGCCAGCCCACATTCAGCCCGTACATTCCCTCGCGCCGCGCCCAGTCCATCGAGACCACCAGGTGAAGCATCGTGCGGGTGACGGTGATCGCAGTGAACATGGAGACTGCCACGCCGAGGGCCAGGGTGATCGCAAACCCACGGATGATGGGCGCACCGAGCCAGACCAGGATGCCGCAGACGATCCAGGTAGTGACGTTCGAGTCCAGGATGGAGGAGAAGGCACGGGAAAAGCCCGCGTCAATCGCCGAGTGCAGATTCTTGCCCGAGCGCAACTCTTCTTTCAAGCGCTCGAAAATCAGGACATTCGCGTCCACCGCCATCCCCACCGACAGGATGAACCCGGTGATGCCGGGCAGGTCCAGAACGATGGGCGGGAAAATGCCGACGCCTTTGAAGAGCGCGAACGTGAGGACGGAGTAGAAGAGAAGGGCGAGACACGCCAGTACCCCGGGCAGCCAATAGTAGCCCACCATAAAGACGAGGACGAACGCCAAGCCGATTCCCCCCGCAAGGAGGCTGCGATCAATCGACTCCTGCCCCAGGGTAGCACCGACCGTCTGCACCTCGGCAGGGCGCATCGCGATGGGGAGCGCCCCCGAGTTCAACAGATTGGCCAGCACCCGCGCTTCGGACATCGTCTTGAAGCCGCCCCGGATCACGCCCTGCCCACCGGTGATCGGCTCCTCAATGCGCGGCGCCGAAATCACTTTGTTGTCGAGCACGATGGCGAGGATTTCGTCTCGCCCATCAATCGTGAAATCGCCGAAGGCACGCGCCCCCTCGGGTTTCAATTCAAAGGTGACGAGCGGTTCCCCGCTGGAAGGGTTGATCTGCGGTCGGGAACTCGGCTTCAATGCGTCCCCGCGCAGGATGAGCGGGGCGTCCTTCAGCACTTCCTTCTGATCCACCGACTTGCCGCCTTCGGCGGTATCGGTAAAGGTGTAGGTGTCCGGCTCGCCCTTCTTGGGATCTCCCGGTGCGATATCCATCTTGAACCGGGCGCCCGGGTTTCGGGTCGTCTGCACGTTGTTCAGGTGGCGAAACTCCAATTGCGCCACCGTCACCATCGTCTTCAGGGCTTCCTCGGGACGGCTCGCGCCGGGGAGCAGAACGAGGACCTGGTCCTGGCCCTTCAAACGCACTTCGGTGCCGGAAAGTCCGAAGGAGTTGACCCGGTTCTCGAGCACATTGCGGACCGAAGACATAGTCTCCTGGTCCACTTTCTGCCCCGGTTCCAGCTTCGTCGGATCCGCTTCCAGGGCGACACGCATGCCGCCGCGCAGGTCGAGACCCAGCGCCACTGGGAATTGGGGGGAAAGGCTGTACCAGGCTGCCGCTACTGCGACCACCAGGATCGCCAGGAATGTAAGACCGTTCTTCATGCTCGGATCCAGGTGTGCTAAAACTGTGGGGTACAGAGAACCGGAGAATTATACAGATGGGTCCTGAGGGTGTCAAGAAAGGCGGGCTGCCGGCAAGTCGCCCGCCGGCGGTCGGAGGCACACCCGGTGCAGGGACCGACGCGGTCTGCGGTCTCCGGCGGTGGGCGTTTGCGGTGGTGCCGTTCATAGAGATAACGGAGAGCGTGGCGTCCGTGGTACAGTCCGAGGGGTCCCTGCGGGCCCAGGTCGCAATTCTGTCCGCCGGATGGGTGCTGCTGTGCGGGCTTGCCGGCTACGGTGCGGTGCAGAAGGCCCGGTGGGGTTTCTGGCTCGCGGGCACACTGGCCACGCTGCTCCTGCTCTCCACCCCCGCGACACTCGCCGGTCCGGTCGTGGTCGGCGCGCTTCCCGTGGTGGAGTCCCCCCTCTCCGTGTCCCTTGCCTGGCTGAAGATGGGAGCGTGCGCACTGTTTCTGCTGGCTCTGGCGCTCTATCGCGGTCTGGCGCGTTCGGCATCGGCCTCCGGCGCGCGCCCCAGTTGACGCCGGGCGAGATCCGCCACGCGGACTTCCTGTTTCTTGCCGGTCAGTCACGCGGGCCGCCGTGGGATCGGCCGCGAGGAAAAAAGTGCCTGCAACTTTCGGTGGGATCGTGTGTCCCAGATTCGGATAAGGAGCACCTCATGCTGGAGATCACCGGACCCGGTTACCGCTACTGCGACGGAGTTTCGCGTCGCAGCTTTCTTCGCATCGGCGGCCTCACCCTGGGGAGCGCCGCGGCCCTGACGCTGGCCGATTTGAACCGCGCCGAGGCCGCCACCGGGAAGCGGCAGCAGCACAAGGCCGTCATCCATGTGTTTCTCGGGGGAGGTCCGCCGCACCAGGATATGTGGGATCTCAAGATGGAAGCCCCGGCGGAGATCCGCGGCGAGTTCAAACCGATCCCGACCAACGTGAGCGGCCTCGAGATTTGCGAGGTGTTCCCCAAGATGGCGAAGGTGATGGATCGCTGCGCAGTGCTGCGTTCCATCGTCGGCAGTTCCGGCGGACACGACGGCTTCGAGTGCCTGTCCGGCTGGCCGCGGCGCGCCCTGGCGAATCAGGGGGGGCAGCCGAGCATCGGGTCCGTAGTGGCGCGCCTCAACGGGCCGATAGACCGGGCGATTCCTCCCTCGATCGGCCTCGCCGCACCCACCGCGCATTCCCCGTGGTCCGAGCCGGGCGGACCCGGATACCTCGGGCCGTCGTACGCGCCGTTCTGCCCGAACGCGATGGGCGGAGCCGGCGGGTCTCGTGGGGAGGATGTGCTCCGGCTCAAGAACCTGACGCTGGATCGCCTCCAGGATCGCAAGCGGCTGCTGCAGGTGATGGATGCTCAGCGGCGCGACCTCGACCGCGAACTGAGTGTGCAGAGCCGGGATGCCGCCACGGAAGCGGCCTTCGACCTGCTCACCTCCAGCAAGCTGGCCGATGCGCTTGACGTGAGCAAGGAAAGCGCGAAGACCCGCGAGCGATACGGAGACGGCAAGCCGTACAAGTTCCAGTACGACGGCGCGCCGACGTGCAATGACCACCTGCTGATCGCCCGCCGCCTCATTGAGGTCGGCGCCCGCTCGGTGAGCCTCTCCTACGGCCGCTGGGACAGTCATGGCGACAATTTCGGGCTGGTGCGCGATCACGGCGCGAAGCTGGACCAGTGCCTGAGCGCCCTCATCCTTGATCTGGAGGAGCGGGGGATGCTGAATGACGTCACCGTCATCGCCTGGGGCGAGTTCGGCCGCACCCCGGTCATCAACAAGGATGCCGGGCGCGACCACTGGCCGCAGGTATGCGGCGCGCTGATTGCGGGCGGCGGGATCCGCGGCGGGCAGGTCGTCGGCGCGACCAATCGCCTGGGCGAGTACGCCACGGAGCGGCCCATTCAGTTCCGCGAAGTGGCGGCCACCCTGTACCACAACCTGGGGGTCAGCACCGAATCGGTCACCATCGAAGACCGTTCCGGACGGCCGCAGTACATCATGGATCGCACCCCTCCGATGCCGGAGTTGGTCGGCTAACGATCCGCACGGACACGTTGTGGCGCCGGCCCGTACCAGCCGGCGCCACGTCTCCCGGGCCCGAGTTCCGTCTCGCGCTCACACGAAATGTATCGGGCGCCCGAATTGGAACGCCGTACCGCGGCATGGGCCGGAGGTCCGTAGCTGCCCTCGCCGGCGCCCAGGGTGATGCCCGTTCCAGGTGGCCGGCGGCCGCACAACTTTCCTGATCCTGGTCCAGGAGCATGCCGCGGTTCACCCCCGGCAAGACGCAGTGGGTGGAGTTCCAGAGGGCAGGCGTCCCGCCGAGCAGCCGCGAGTGCTCCGGGCAGCCCGGCCGTCTCCCTGCGGAACTCCACGTGTCAACCCGCGGAACCTCTCGCCGCAGGCAGCGCGGCAGGCGTCCGGCAATCAGGCGGCGGGGGCAGGGAACCACCCGGCAGCCGTCGAAAGACCACCTCACCGGCACCCAGCCTCGAAGGTTCTCCATGCGCTTTCCTCTCGTCGTCCTGCTTCCCCTGCTGACCGGCACGCTCCTGCTGCCGCACACCCCAACCCCGGCGCGGGCCGCGGAACGGCCGAACGTCCTCTTCATCGCCGTGGATGACCTCCGGCCCGAACTCCATTGCTACGGCAAGAGCCACATCTCCAGCCCGAACCTGGACCGGCTGGCGAATCGCGGCACCCTCTTTCAGCGGGCGTACTGCCAGCAGGCGGTCTGCTCGCCGTCGCGCACCAGCCTGATGACGGGGCTGCGCCCGGACACGACCCGCGTCTACGATCTCCAGACGCACTTCCGCACCACCATTCCCCAGGCCGTGACCCTTGCCCAGCACTTCAAGAATCAGGGCTACTTCACGACGGGCATGGGAAAGATCTTCCACGGCGGGTTGAACGACGAAGCGTCCTGGAGCGAGCCGCACCGGGAGCGCGTCGGTGGAGAGCAATGGGTGCTGCCGGAGAACAAGGCAATCGTTGAGCAGCGCCGGCGGGAAGCAATCGCGCGGGGGATGCAGCGGGCCGCCGTCAACCGCCAGGCGCGGGGCCCGGCCGTTGAAAGCGCCGACGTACCGGATGAAGCCTACCCGGATGGCGCACTCGCCGCGCACGCAGTGAAGACGCTGGGACGCCTGAAGGAGCAGGGACGGCCTTTCTTCCTCGCCGTGGGGTTTCACCGGCCCCACCTCCCCTTCAACGCGCCGAAGCGCTACTGGGACCGTTACGACCGCGCGAAGGTGACCCTCGCTGAGAATCCGTTCCCGCCGAAGGATGCCCCGGAAATCGCCGGCACCACCTGGGGAGAACTCCGCGCCTACCACGGGATTCCGGCGCGCGGCGACCTGACCGAAGTGCAGGCGCGGGAGCTGCGCCACGGCTACTACGCCTCGGTGAGCTACACGGACGCAAACATCGGCAAGCTGCTGGACGAACTGGACCGGCAGAAACTGACGGACAACACCATCGTCATCGTCTGGGGCGACCACGGGTGGAAGCTGGGCGAACACGGGGGCTGGTGCAAGCACACCAACTGGGAACTGGATGCCAACGCCACGCTGATGCTGGCCGCTCCCGGGAAGCGCGGCGGCCACACGACGCGCGCGCTCGT
>SYMT01000377.1 GCA_005805375.1 Actinomycetota bacterium | reverse complement strand
TCTCCAAACCGTAAGCTGAACTCTATTTCGTCGGGAGGGTGTCTTCCCACTCGCATTCCCGCCTGCTGTGGCGGAGGAATCCCATACGTGCAGTTTCGACCTCGCCTCCAGGCTCTCTGGGCCCGTCCTCTCACCCGCAAACTTGCAGCCGGCACTACGGTGCTTGCCATCTTCACGGTCATCGGCGCAAACGATGCTGAGGCGCAGCGGGTCGTCCTGAAGAACGTCAACCAGATCATCGCCGGCACGGGACTCGCCGTGACCCCGCCCATCCGCACCAACCCGAATGCGGCTACCGGCGCGACCGTCACTGTGAGCGTCGCCAACGGCGGCATCGGCGCCACGCAACTCGCCCACGGTGCGGTGAACGGCGACAAGCTGGTGGACGGCGCCGTCACCTCGACCAAGATCGCCAACGGCGCCGTCGGCACGGCCCAGATCGCGGACGGCTCCATCACGTCCGCGAAACTCAACAACCTTCCCGTGGTCACCCTGGACACTGCCCAGACGATTTCGGGCGGGAAGACCTTTACCGCCCCCCTCACGCAAACCTCGGGCGGCGGGAGCATCGTCCTGAACGGTGGCGGCATCGGCGGGGTGGCTCCGGGCAACAACTTCTTTCTGGATGCAGCCAGTTCCAGTTCGCCGGGTCTGGCGGCGGGAACCCTCTTCCTCAACTACACCCTGGGGAACGGCGGCGTAGCGTTCGGAAATGGTACGAATAGCCCCACCACCAATCAGGGCGTGGTCGGGTTTGTGCAGGCCAACGGAACCTACATCCTGGGCCGCACCGCTGCTTCAAGCGAGGCGGTGACCGTGCCTGCCTTTGGGTCCGCCCTGGTGTTTCGCGGTGCGCCCAACGGGGGTTTTGACGGTGGTGAAAACAGCGATCCGCTCTGGATGGCTCGATTCAATACTGCAGGAAACTCGTCCGAGCTGCGTACCATCCTCGGCGATGATCCCGGCTCCACGGCCGACGCGTTCGTTATCGGCACGGTCCCCGGCGGGACGTTCAACCAGACGGGAGCGTTCAATCCCGTCATCCGCATGAATGCGGCCGGGCAGATCATCGCGGGAAATTCGATCACCCAGTTCGGTGCCGCCTCTGACCGGCGCCTGAAGCAGGCCATCGCCCCGCTGCCGGATGATACGCTCGATCGGGTGGTGCGCCTGCGTGGCGTTTCGTTCCGCTGGGCGGACGCCTACCGGAAGGTGGCGGACTTCGCCTTCACCGACCGGAAGCAGATCGGCGTGATCGCCCAGGAAGTGGAGCGGGAGTTCCCCGAGTTGGTGACCACCGCAGGCACGGGCAAGGACGCCTACAAAACGGTGGATTACGGCAAGCTGACTGCCGTGCTTCTTGAGGCGGTCAAGGAACTGAACGCGAAGAACACCCGCCTGGAAGCCGCTGTGGCCCGGCGCAATGGCGCCGTGCAGGACCGCGAGGTTGCCGAACTCCGCCGCCAGGGCGACACCCTCCGCGCGGAAAACGATCGCCTCGAAGCCCGCCTCGCCGCCATGGAGCGCGCCGTCCGCGCCATGACCGGCGCCGCAACCGCTTCCCGGTAACGGGGCAGGCTGGGGCAGCGCGGCCATCACCGCGCCCCGGATGGGTCGGATCACCTGGATCCGACCCATCCGCCCGGTTCCAGCGGTTACAGTACCAGCGCGTCCGGCGGCTGGTACTGGCTGCGGCGCGGATTCCACCGGGTGCCGCACATCTCGCTCAGCACCGTCCATTCGCCCGCCGTCAGGTTGCCCTGGTGGTGATAGAGGAAGCGCTGGAGCCCGGCTCCTGCCGCCGATTCGAGCAGCAGCCGGAGGTCCCCGGCGGACATCGGGTCGCCGTCGTGCGGGAAGCGCCCGGCGTCCACCCAGGGCACAATGCGCTGGGGATCGTCCACGGCCGCGAGCGCCCGCTGCGTTTCCTGCGCCACGACCTCGCGATAGAACTCCGGCGTGAGGGCCCACTCGCAGTCCAGGCGATCGGAGACGCCCGGCAGGCGGATTCCGAACAGCGCCTCCACCACCGCCAGGGCATCGGCGTCGCTCAGCGTGGGGCTCCACTCACAGAGAACTTCGATGTAGCGGTGGACCGTGCCGACGAACCCATCGAAGCCACGGTGCCAGAAGTAGTGCTTCGGGTGCAGCAGATCCATAAACTCTGCCAGAGCGCCCATGTCCATCCCCGTCAACGGAGCAAACGCGGCGGAGCGCGGCCCGATCCCGAGGTGAACCGGGCGGCTGAGCTCGGCATTGAGGAGCGCCCGCAGGCGGCGAAGATACTGCGTCATCGCCTCCACGCGGAACCGGAACCAGGCAAACAGGTCCGGATCGCTGCCCAGAAGCTGAAAGGCCCCGAGCACTCCCCCACCCCGGTGCAGGCGGATGTCCTGTGGAGTCAGGTGGTGCAGCCGGGAGTAGAGGCGGTCCTTCGCGGCGACGAGAAGGGTGTAGTCGTAGCCCAGTGCCGCGCACACCGGTTCCACTTCCGGCGGCAGGTCGTGGAAGATGTACGAGCGGTGGTTCATGTGGTGCGGGGCGATCTCGTAACCCCATTCCGGGCCATCCATCACCGCCCCATCCGCCATCGGGAAGCTCTCCAGTGTATCCACCATCCGGGCCACGCGCGCGCGAAGGCTCTCGTCGTCCACCAGATAGTGCCCCGGACCTCCGGGGCCGGCGCCGCTGTCGGTATACATCAGCGTGACCGTGAAGTCTCGCTCCTTCGCCGCGTGCAGGGTCCGCTCCAGCAGAGCGCGCTTCTCCGGCTCCGGCCGCGCGGCCGGTGGAGCCCGGACTCCGAGGCGCCGGTACACTTCCGGGTCCGGATCGAACGCCGGCGTCGCCGGAGTTTCTCCGCGGACGAAGCGGGTGCCCGGCAAGAGCTTGTCTGTGCCGAACACGAGGGGCCCGAACACCACCCCCTCCACCCCGCCCTCAGCCCAGGCATCGAAGATGCGCTCGTGGTCATCCATTACGGACTCCAGGTCGCGCATCACATCCATCCATAGTCTCATCGCTTCGTGTCTCCGCTATCGCTGCAGCCGTCTCCAGCCATCGCAGGTGGCCGCCCGGCCGACCCGCCTCCGCCACCTCGAGTTTGACGTGCGCGCCAGGTTGACCGATACTACTTGCATTGCCGCGCACCTTGATGAATTATGGATGGACGGCACGGCCGGCGCTGCAAAAGCGGACTCCTCTTCCGCCGGCACAATTGGTGAGGAAGGGTCCGCTGCTGGAACGCATTCGTCTGAGAGGGTTCAAGTCCTTCGCCGAACTCGAGGTCTCCCTCCAGCCGCTCACCGTGCTGTTCGGCCCGAACGCCGCCGGCAAGAGCAACTTCCTGGACGCGCTCCAATTGCTGTCCAGGATGGCAACAGAGGTGTCTTTGCGGGACGCCTTTGCGCCTCCCTATCGGGGCGATCCATTGCAGTGTGCCTGCCGAGTGAGACACCTATTGCGGCCGCACGACGAATTCGAACTCCGGCTCCTGCGCCAGTTTCACCTGCAGCGGAAGCAGGTCTCCGGCGGCAGCCACCGGGATGCGCCACACAGCCTTGCCGGGCTGTGCCGACACCTGTTGGCGGAACAGCGGAAGGCCGCCGGTGGGGCCGGCCGCTACCCACAGTTCCGGTGTGCCGGAAGCGGGACCGGTGAGGCTGATCCGCACGGCCGGCGCCACACCACTCGGGTCAGTGTCGCGTTCGCCCGCGAGTATGATGCGAGAGCCCCCCGCCGACCCCTCCTGTCGCAATGTCCACGGTGTGGCGAGTGGGGGAATGGCGATCGGCGGCGGCGTCCAGGTCGGGGTCAGGTCCGGGGATCCGGGGCGACGCCGGGGGGTGTTTCGGCGCCGGAGCCGAATGCGGATGCGCCAGGCCGGCTCGGACGCACTCAGCGTCTGTGCTGTGTAGGAGTGGACGAGTGGGCCTGCGCGCTCGTTGCGCACAAACAAGGAGGCGTATTGGTTTCCGGTGGCATCGGACAGACTGATCCGGCTGGGCTCCCAGTTGGTGCTGGGCCTGCCATTTTCCTGAATGGAAAGCGTCAATCTCACCCACTCTTTCAGCGGATCATCCTGAGCTGCCGGATGAGTCGTTGGTCTGGTTCCTGTGTGCAGACTCCGAAGCTCCACAGAGAAACCCCCGCCGTCCACCCGAACCGGCAGGGCCGAGGGAGTCCATTCCCGGAACGGACCGGGGTCCGCGGGATTTGGAATGGTGAACCGAGTCAGCTTCGTCCCCGCGTTCGAGCCGGACAAGCCGACCGTGATGGTGCGCCCGCGCCGCGGGAAACTCACGGTGCTCAACTTCATCGGAAACGGCGGCTCGGGTGTGCCGGGAGGGGCCGGTGTGGTGCGAACCCGGCCGCGCGACCACCAGGGCGGTAGGGCGATTCCACTCACCCCGAAGCTCACACCGGCATTGGGCGGAATCCGGGTACCGTTCTCGTCTGCCAGTTCCACCTCGCGCGGGGGTACCCGCACAAGTTGGGGATCATACGCGACGGCCAGGTGAATTCGCAGCACGTCCGGGATCCAGCGCGGATCCCGTAGGGAGTAGTCCGGTGCGGGAGGCGTCCAGGTGAAGAGGTTGCGGAACTCCCGTGCCCAGCTCGGTCCGGAGAAACGCTGCACCGTGCGGTTGCCGTACGTCACGCCCTCGACCCAGATACGGCCGCCGGGAAATTGGTGCATCGGGCGCGGATCGTGCAGCGCCACAAGCAACGTGCCCGCGACCATGGCGCCGAGCAGCGATACGGAGATCACGACCCAACTGCGCGCGCGGTGTTTCATGTTCATCTCCTCGGCTCCGGCACGAGCAGCAGGCTCGGCCACCGTCACGTTGGGGCGTTGCTGCGGCGATCCTCCGGTGCCGGCAGTCTAGAATCCCGGGGAGGTAGACGCGCGAGCAGAGCACTGTCCAGCGGACAAGTCGTACCTATCGTGAGACTATCAGCCTTCAACCAGTCGTCCGGGCTGAACGGCGCTCGCGAAGAGGTCTTCCAGGCCCGGCAGCAGGGGGCCGGTCCAGGGCTGGTACAGGTAGCTGGTGGCCTCGTAGCCGCCGCGGAGAAGCTCGGCTGTGTCGGGTGCGTAGCCGATGCAGCCGTTCGTGTAGCCGAGCAGGATCGCCTGGGCCGGGGCTGTGGCGGCTTCTACCCGGCGCGCCAGTCCCACCAGCGGCTCTACGTCCAGTCCGAGCAGCACATGGGTATGGTTGAGCCAGAGGGTCTGGACCCGGAGTGGTACCGACGCAGGGATCGGCTCCCCGGCTGTGAGAAGGCGTAGGCACTCGGCGGCGTAGGCAGCTTCGGTGGCGTTGGGGCTCTGCGTCAGAGTTGCCAGCGATTCGGCGGTGGTGTAACGGCTTTCGCACGGCGCCTGTACATGGGCGAGAGTCCCCTCCAGGCAAAGGTCGCGGAGTTCCTGCAAGTCACCGCGTGTGAGCACGGCCAGGGTCTCGTGCAGCAGTTCACGGCCGAGAGCCGGCAGTTCGGAGTGGTCTAGTTTGCGCCAGCGATCCCCGTCCGCCACCTGGCGGGGGCGGGCATCGGCCCCGGCGCCCTGAAGAAAGAAGGGCGTTACCGTGGGGCCGAAGGCCCGGGTGAATTCCGCCCGCCAGGCGCCCGGGAAGTCCGCGGTGAAGCGATGCTGGGCCCCGGTGGCCACGGGATGGCACGAGAGCCGCATCCCCACCGCCGCGAGGTCTCCACCGGCATTGCGAAGTGCGAGGAGCTGCATCCGGTCATCTACGGGTCCGCCGGGATTGGGGGCGTTGTCAATCTGCCCGTCCGTGCGCTCTCTGCGGCGGTTCATGGGGGTGGCCGACCGGCCCTCGCCGTACCAGAGGCTCCCCTCCGCCAGCCGGGCCCGGGCCTCGTGCGCCGCCTCCACCGCCTGATCGGCCAGCCATGCGGCGTAGATGCGTGCGGCGCCGGCCCCGCGGTTCGTGCGTGAGTACCAGGAACGGCCGGGGATCAGTGGGCCGCCGTGGGTATGAGACGCGTTCAACATCACGGCTTCGCGCGCGCAACCGGCGGCTCCGGCGAGCCGGTCCATCAGCGCCGGGGTGGTCTCGTCGTTGGGGAAGGTGCAGAGATCCGCCGCCACGAGCAGCGCCCGTCGTTCGCCCGCCTCCAGAATGACCGCCGTGAGTTCCAGCGGATCATTTACCCCATCGGATAGGTCTTGCCGCGCTGCATAGCCGTGCATCGCCATCGGCGCCGCCGGCGTAATGTCTCGCACCGCCACTCCAAAGCGCATCTGCCCTCTCCTGCCGGTTTCCCGGTGTCTGTGTTCCGCACCGAAGCACGCGAGCGCCGGCTTTCAGACCTGGCATCCATCCCCGTTCGTTCCGGCCGCACCTACAGGTCCAGCGTTCCCTGAGCAGGTCCGAGACGTCCGTCCGCGGCGAAAAACCGGATGAGGTGTGCCGGGTCCCGGTGGCCGCCGTACCGATTCACGGCGGTGCGGATTACCGCAGCAACCCCGGGCATCTCTTGCTGGATCTGCGCTCTGTTGAAGCGCAGGACGTGCCAGCCGTTGGCTTCCAGCAGATTGTCGCGCTCATTGTCGGACGCCGCCGCCGTGGGACCGGTGTGCCAGGCATCCCCATCCGCCTCAATGTTGAGATTGCGGTCCCGGCAGAAGACCGCAAAATCGAGGAACATCGGATGCTTTGGTTGGCCGCGGCGGGCGGGGTTCGGCCAGTCGAGGTAGTACTCCCGTTCAGGACGTAGCTCCATCATGCGCAACTGCCGGTAGAGGACGTCTTCCAGTGTCGTGCCGACGAATAGCTCGTTGATCTCCTCGGCCTTTTGGAGTCGTTCCCAGGTCGTGGGGAAGAAGAGGATCCGCCGGGGACGGAGCGAGATCACCGGGCGGTCCAGCAACTGCACCGGTCCCAGTTCGAGCTTGCAGTAGACGTGGTGTGCCCGAGGGTGGCCGGTCTCGTCGGGCAGGAGTTCCACACGCGGCGCCTCCCGAATGCTGCGGATGCGCGCAAACCGGCGCACGGAGTATTTCTCCGGCCCGAAGCTCTCCGGTTGGTAGAACGCCAGGAACCGAAAGCTGCTGAGACCCCCGCGCAACCGTTCTGCCAGCGTTCGCTGCCGGATCCGGTACCATCCCTGTGTTTCGGCCAGGTGCAGGTCGCGCGGTTCCGGGAGAAACGCCACGAGAACCCGATCGTCCGATGCGGGTGAGGGTTGGTCGGAAGACATTGCGATACTCGAACGGAACAGGCACCTGCCTCCATCTTCTTCACGATGGAGATCCGTTCCTCCCCAGCCCCGCTGCCGGCCCTCCGCCGCGCTCGGTGAACGCTCGCGGCGGTCGAGCGCAGACGTGGAAGCTGACGGTCAGCAGCCGACTGGAGCGGTGAGAGACGCCGGACAGGCAAGCCAGCCGGCAGGCGATGGGTGCTGGGTGGCGGCAAGGTGATCCGAGTCTACTTCGATGGCCGCGCGAAGGCGTGCGGGACGAACGTCCGGCTGGATGACGTAGTGATCTACGGCAGGGACTACTCCGGCGATCCGGCCGGCATCGCCGCACCGATCTGCAGGGGGCGCCCTGGCTGTAACAGCCCGGAGGTGGGAAGGTTGTCCGTCGAAGACGCCCGCCGGAGATGCCCAACCTTCTCATCCCACCCGTGACGCGTCCATCCCCCTTCGATCCTACCTCGCCGATCGTGTCCCCGCCGATCAGGTGCGTAGTCCAGGCGAAATCGGGTCGCCGGCGGGATTGACGCCCGCGTTTCGGTCGCGAACCCGGCGCGCGGACCAGCCCCCGCCTCCCACGGCCTCCTTCTCGTGCCGTTTCTGCGCGCGTACTGCGCCTCTCCGAGCGCGGTAGGCGGCCTCGTTTCCGGGGGGTCGGCGGACGCGAAGCCGCGTGAACCCCGGGTCGCCGCCTGTTCCGAAAGCGCAGCACGCCGGAGGCGCGCACGTGTGCCAGGCACGCTGGTGGGCCGGGCCGAGCGGGTCGGTTGGGTTGTAGTGGGAGAGCTTTGCCCCTCACCCGGGCGCCGCAACCCCGTGGCGCGATGCTCCTCCGCCACGGGATCTCCCGCCCTCCTTCCGCCGCGCGATCAACCTCCGCCGCGCGGCCTCTTCTGCCGGCCCGTCCGTTTCCTTCCTCCGCCCGGCGGGCCGGATGCCGGGGCCGCCACGCCGGCCGGCCGGATCTTCGCCAGCAGTTCCACCGCCGGCGTGCGCACCTCTGGGGCCACCCGGTACAACGGCGCCTCGCTCTGCTCCTGCACCGCTTGCAGTGCGACCCGCAGCGGCCGCCACCGTGCTGCCAGCCCTACCTCCTCCAGGATCGCGATCAGGTCACCCGCCCGCCGCGCCGCCTCCCCGGCGTCCTCGCCTCCTACCGCCTCCCGGAGGAACAGCACCACGTCCGGCCAGCTTCTCTCCAACCACTCCGGCTCTCCCCCCAGGAACCGCCGAGCCTGCACCGCCGCCTCCCGCCAGTTCCCCCGCCGCGCCAGGATGCACGCCAACGTGTGCGCACTGCCCGGTTCTTCCGGCGCCAGTTGCACCGCCTGCCGTGCCTCCTGTTCGGCCTCCTCCATCGAACCACCCCGTCGGAATCGCAGCCAGGCGAGCCCGTGCCAGGGGTGGGCGAACTTCGC
>SYMT01000376.1 GCA_005805375.1 Actinomycetota bacterium | reverse complement strand
CGCCCACGCACGCCGTACCCGAGCCACGCCGGGGACTTGCCGCGAGAGACGCGCGCAAACGGAGTTGCGCGACTCCACAGAGGCCAGCGATCGCCGGCGGTGCGTGCCCGATGCCGTACCCGAGCCACGCCGGGTGCCCCTGGGCGTAGCAAGGGGACCCCCCTCCCGCCCACGCACCCCGTGCCCGATCCCCGCGCAGGCGGGATGATGAATTCTGCCTGGTTCCCTAAGGTGTAAGTCCGGACCGCTACTCGTCGCTCACTACTCTCCACTCAGTCCTTGCCGCGACGACGTGCATCAGATGGTGGTATCCTGACCTGAATGCTCTTCACGCTGCCCGAGGAACCCATGCGCGTCGCGTCCCTGGCCGTCAGCCTGCTGCTCATCTCACCCGCCGTCGCTCAAACGGCCCGCCCCCCGGCCCGCCCGACCTCACCCTCGAAACCGGCAACCGCCAAGCCTGCGGCGCCCGCGGCGAAGGGGCTGGTGGGACCCGATCTCCCGTCCCGGCTCCGTGGGGAGGCTCCGTTCTGCACCATCAACGGGGAAAAGATACCGATTTCCACCTATGTGGACCGGTTGAGCCTCCAGTTTGCCCCGCAGATCCGGGACCAGCTCATCGTGGAGACTCTCCTGCGCCAGGAAGCCCGCGCCCGCAAGCTCACTGCCACACCCGCAGAGGTGGACACCGTCTCCCGGCGGGCGCTGGAGGAGAACTCCCGCCGGTACGGGGGTCTACCCGGTCTCGAGGCCGAGCTGAAACGGTCGCGCGGCTGGGGTCTCGCGGACTTCCGGCAGGTGATTCACGATCAGGCAGAGGTGCAAGTGCTGCGAGAGAAGCTCGGCGCGGCACTGGTCAAGGCGGCGGACATCAAGGACGCGGAACTTGAACCGCTGTACGAGCAGCGCAAGGACACCTTCCGTCAGCCGGACATCGTACGCATGTCCCACATCCTCATCCGGCGTCCGGAAGGCGCAAACGAAGCGCAAGAGAAGGCCGCACGGGCGCGCGCCGAAGGACTGCTTACGCTGGCACGGGCCGCGAACGGCGCCAATTTCGAGGCTCTTGCCCGAGAACACTCCGAGGACAAGGACTCCGGCGCCCGCGGCGGCAAGTTCCCGGTGCCGATCCCGCGCGATGCGAACCCGTTCGGCGCCAACTTCGAGGCCGTCGTGTTCTCGGCTCCCGTCGGTGTCGTCGGCGAGGTGGTGGCGACACCCCTGGGGTTCCACGTGATCCGGGTGGATGCAAAGACCGAAGGGCGATACCTAGCGCTGGCGGAGGTGCGCGAGCAACTGCGCGCTGCCGTAGTCAATGACCGCCGCGAGAAAGCCCTGGACGAGCTGTTTGTCCGGCTCCGTACCCGGGCGAAAATCGAAACGGGGAAGTTCTGAAGACATGAGGCAGCCGGGGCGGCGCAGGGGGCGAGTCAGCCCGAGCACGGGGCGCCCGACAGGGAACACAAACCACCGCACCGGGCGAGTCGAGGCGGAATCCACTTCCAACCCGGCCCCTGGCGCCGGTTGCGTTCGGTTCCCCACACGCCCCTTCCCGCGCGCTGCGTGCGGCACCCTTCTGCTCGCTGCGTGCTTCCCGGCCCTCTCCGGGTGCAGTACGACTGTCGTACGGCGCGGGGTGGAACGACGGGTGGAGCGCCGCCTGGCCGACCTGCTGGGCCCCGCTGAAAAGTACCAGGTGCGCATTCGCGGCAGCCGTGACCCGGACCTGGTGCGCGGGATGGCGCGCCGGGTGGAAGTAGAGGGACGCCGCATCTACGCGCAGGAGCAGTTGCGCATCGAGCGCCTCACCCTCCTCATTGAGGACCTTCGCTACACGGGAGGCGAGCCCTACTTCATCAGCGTGGGCCGTACCGACTTGCTGGTGGAGATCACGGAAGCGGCCGTGAATGAGTATCTCCATACGTACCAGGCACGCTACGACCCCGAAGTGCGCTTTCGCCCGGAGCAGGTAGAGGTGCGGATGACCTACAAGTTCCTCGGCGCCCCCACCCCGCTCCGCGCCCTCGGCCGCTTCGTGATTCAGGACGGGCAGCGCCTGAACTTCGTGGCGTCCGAAGCCGACGTGCCGTTCATCAACGCCGACCAGCCCGAGTTCCGCCGCCGTTTCGTGGAGGACCGGGTGAACCCGCTCCTGGACCTGCGCCGCATTGAGTTCCCGGCCCGGCTGCGGAGCGTGGAACTGCTCCCCGGCCGCCTCCGCGCTCGCGGAACCGCCGAACTTCCGAGTGAAGTCAACAACGAGGGATGAGCGATCGCGCCCGGCGAGGAAAGAGTGGAGAGGAGTGAGGAGCGAGACGGGGTGATGCTGAGACTGCTTCGCCTGATGGTGACACTGTGCTTAGCCGTGCCGGTACTGCTCGGCGCCGCTTTCGCACTGGATCTGGAGTTCAAGACCGCGACGCACGCACGAATGGGTCGGATTGATGCGATCGCCTACCTGGGGAAAGGCGTTGTTGTCTCGGGCTCGCGCGGAGGGAACTCCACGGGGTACCTGTTCGTGAGCAAGGACTTCGGCGCGACCTGGCGTAAGGTCGGCGGCATTACGGACGGCGACTTCATCACCTGCCTGCAGTCGGGAGGCAATGGCGCCGGTTATCTGCTCACCGGTAGAGACGTTCACGTCTGGAAAACGACCGACTACGGGGAGACCTGGACGGATCTGGGGCAGGTGTCGAGGGCCAGGAGCGGGAACGGGTTCGCCAATGCGTACGGCATGGTGGTCACTTCCAGAGGTACCGTCCTGGTGGCAGATGGTGACGGCAACGGCGGTCACATTCATCGCTCCATTGACGGGGGAAAGTCATGGCAGGACCTGGGGGGGATTTCCCCGAAACCGCTTTACCGTCTCAATGAAATCAAGGACGGAGTGATTGCCAACGGATGGGCCGGAAACGTTTACAAGAGTAGTGACGACGGCGCTACGTGGAAGGACATGGGACATCTTTCCCCATCCGCTCTCTACGCGATCGAGCACCTGGAGGAAGACGGCATGGTGTTGATCGGTACAGAGGATGGCCATGTATTCCGGAGCAAGGACAACTGCAAGACGTGGCAGGACGTTGGTAAGGTCGGGGATGCCGCCGACGACTTTGCCTGGCTGGGAGGAGGTCGTGTGCTCTACTCGACGTACACTGGGGACCGCAGCCTCTACCTCTCTGCGGATTCAGGCGCCTCGTGGCGGAAGATCGGCACCGTGCCCACGGAACCGAACGACTGGTTGGATCACTTCATCTGCATTCCTGACGCCGGTGTTCGACATCTCGTCGGGGGGACGAACAAAGGATACCTCATCCACTCACGGATCCCGGAATGACGCCTGCCGGAACGCCTGCTGTTCCGCTCCGCTGCCTCTGCCCGCAGTTTCGATCTCGTCCCACGGTGTGTGCCCGCGATCGTTGAGGACACTCATGTCGCCACCCCGCTCGATCAGCGCCGCGACCCGTGGACGAAGCCGGCTCTTGCGGCACAATAGATGGCAGTAGGGCCCCGGTACCGCGCCGTGATGACGGCGCCACAGCGGAGCCTGGCCCGGATGAGCGCGACGCTCTCCTCGTGGCCCAGAGCCGGATAGATCGGTGCAGGGGTGATATGCCTACCAGGACTCTGCCGTTCGGGGAATCACACGGGACGCGCGAGTTCCGCATCGGTCGAACGTTCGATTCTCGGCAACTTCCTGCCCGGGGAGCCGAATAGAAGGAGGCAGCGCGTGCAGATCAAGATCACAGGTGTCGAGCGGTTCCTGGTAGATGTACCCCTGGACCCGGTCGCCGAGCGCAACCTGGCGCGGACCCAGCCGGAGTGGAGCATCACGGAGATCTGCCGGGTCACTACCGATGCCGGGCTGGTGGGATACGGCGAGACGCTGGTCAACTACAGTTGGGCCGTGGTCACCGAAAAGGCGGTCGCCCGCGTCATGGGCGGGAATCCATTCGAGTTGATGTGGGACGACACCCTGGGGGCGGGCCTGCAGATCGCCCTCTTCGACGTGGCGGGCAAGGCGGCGGGAGTCCCCGTGTACCGGCTCATGGGGAACAAAGTCCGGGACTGGTGCCCGGTGTCCTGGTGGTCCATTGACATGCCGCCCGAGGACATGGCCGCCGAGGCGCGCCGCGCCGTGGAGCTGGGGTACACCGCGCAGAAGCAGAAGGCCCGGCCGTATTTCGACGTGCGCGCCCAGGTGGAGGCCGTGTCCAAGGTCGTGCCGGAGCACTTTCGGATCGAGCTGGACTTCAACGAACTCCTGGTCAATGCTGCCTCGGCGGTGCCGGTGCTCAAAGACCTGGATCAGTATCCCAACGTCGCGATCTACGAGTCGCCCATTCCGCAGATGGATGTGGACGGCGGCAAACGCGTGCGCGCGCAGACGCGCTGCGCCATCGCGCTGCACGTCGGGGCCCCGCCGCTCACCGTGGCGCTCCAGCAGGATCTCTGCGACGGCTTCGTCGTGGGCGGCGGCGCCAGCTCGGTGCTGCGCCAGGCGGCCATCCTGTCGGCGTTCAACAAGCCGTTCTTTCTCCAGATCGTGGGCACGGGGATTACCGCCAGCTTCGCGCTCCACATCGGCGCGGTGGCGACCCACGCGCAGTGGCCTGCGGTGAGCTGCTTCAACATGTACGCGCACCAGATGATCCGAGAGCCCATCCGGGTGGTGGGGGGCTACAGCCGTGTCCCCGAGACGCCGGGGCTCGGGTACGAGCCGGACCTGGACGCGGTCGAGCAGTTCCGCACTACCTCCATCACCAAGCCCGTGCCGCGCGCGATCTACGCGTTCGTGCGGCCCGATGGGACGCGGACCTACTACCCGGCCCCCGTTCCGATGGAGCCGAACCCCTATTGGGACGACTTCAAGGCGGGCAACGAACCCATCGGCGAGCGCGGGGTGCGGCTGGAGACCCTCCCGGACGACGGCAGCGCCGGGTGGGCGGACCTGCATCGCCGTCTGCAGGCCGGCCCCTTCCGCTCCGGCGCCTGAGTCCCTCCAGCGCCCCGGGGTGCCCTGCGGAAACCCGGCGCCGGCATCCGCGGCGCCAAGACGGCAGACGATCCCATTCCCCGAAGCAGTCGGGGAACGGGATCCCGGGGCGATGCTCTCCTGTCATGCGTTGGATGCAGTGTCTTGCACGACCCAGGCGTGCTCCTCGTGCTCACTTCCCCTGGCTCTCTCCTCCCACTTTCGCGGGAGGAGGCGCGCGGGGCTCCTCCGAAAGGATTGGTTTGCTGATCATTACGCATCAAGCGTGAAGAACGAGCAATGATGGGTCTGCTCGCTGAATCGGTCGGCTCGGGAGAGGGCATCAGGATGGACGAGGAGCGGTTCGGCACGACTGCTGACTACCTCCGGGCATTCAAGGCAGTGTTTGCTAAAAGCACCCTGCCCAAAGTTCGGGAGATGCTCCGGACTCACCTGGCGGCTCCGGGGAGCGCAATG
The DNA here is from genome assembly GCA_005805375.1 of Actinomycetota bacterium. Taxonomy (GTDB): domain Bacteria; phylum Armatimonadota; class SYMT01; order SYMT01; family SYMT01; genus SYMT01. The sequence goes on along the minus strand of SYMT01000376.1, from coordinate 9,428 downwards.
ACCTGGGATCAACTGGCGGAGAGGGTGGGATACGCCGCCCCCAAAGGTGCCCACCTACAGTACGGCATATTCTCCAGGAAGGTAGCGGAACAGCTCGAATGCACCGAGGAGTTTCGCGAGGCAGACTGGGTGTGGGTCCTGGCATGGTTCCCTCAGCGAGACCCCAAGACTCAGGCCGTCGTCGTCGCCCTCCGACAACCAGTCGTCGAGGCGTTGCAGCAACTCGAAGTCGTCGAGGCGTTGCGCCAACTCGAGCGTGATGAGAGAGCGGCGTCTGGGTTACTCCCGGGTGAGTTCGAAGCTGATCCTCCGATCCGCGAGGGGGCCTGGAAACTGGTGCAGGTCAACGCCTACGAGCGCAATCCTCAGGCCCGTGAGCGGTGCCTCGCGGCCCACGGCGCCACCTGTTGCATCTGTCAGTTCAGCTTTGGTGCGGTGTATTGTCCCGAGGCGGAGAAGTGCATCCACGTCCACCACGTCAAGCCACTGTCCGAGGCCGGCGGTGAATATGAGGTTGATCCGGTCAAGGACTTGCTGCCGGTGTGCCCGAATTGTCACGCAGTCCTGCACCTGGGCGGCGGGGGCCGGAGTGTTGAGGAGGTGCAGCAACTCCTGACCAGGCAAAGACGGGCCTCCAGAAGGAACCGAAAATGGTCCTGAAGAACGCTGGCTTGCTGCACGCCCGGCACGCGGGAAGCAGGCGGCCCTCGTTTTGACCGCGGGACCATGGATACGTGCTCGGACCAGGAGTTCGCTATGAAGCCACGAAGCATTGAGACCGTCTGCCGCGCTCCCTACGCGCTCCCCAACGACCTGCAGGTGACGGAGCAGGGGCTCTGGATCGTGGATCAGATCACCGATCGCGTCGCGTTGGTGCGATGGGATGGGACGATTGATGAGGAATACAGAGTTCCGTACATGGTCCGCGAGATCGTGACCGAGTCATCGAACACGAGCGGCCTTGCCTGGGGGGCCGGCTCCCTCTGGCTTGCCGCCAACGGCGACGGTACGCGCTGGCGTCCCGCCCGCGCCACCGACGCCCGCGACGGGGCGGGGGAGATCCTGCAGGTGGATCCGGCCACGGGACGCACGGTGCGCCGCTTCCCGGTCCCCGGCGGCGGGGGCACACACGGCGTCGCCTACGACCCGTACGAGCCGGGAACGCTCTGGCTGACGACGCTGAAGTCCCAGACCCTGACCCAGATCGAGCTGGAGACCGGTACAGTCCGGCGCGTCCTCCCGCTGCCGTACGGGCACGGACATGGTGTCGTGCGGGTGGAGGATGGCATCTGGATGGTGCATAAGCTCGAATGGGGTATCTTCAAGCTCAGCCTCACGGGCGGCGCGGTGCTGGATGAGATCCGGATTCCGAAGGACCAGCCGGAAATCCACGGCCTCTCCCGCGAGGGCCGCGAGGGTGACCACTTCCTCTACTGCGATGCGACGACGGGTTGGATCGTACGGATTGCGCTCTGAGAAAACGTCATGCCACAGGTCTCTCACGTCGTTTTGCGCGACTTCACCGAGCGCATCTTCGTCGCGGCCGGCGTGCCGGCGGAAGACGCGGGCCTCATCGCCGACCACCTGGTGACGAGCAATCTGGTCGGACACGATTCTCACGGCGTCTGGTTGGTCGCGCCGTATGTCCGGCAAATGCGAGAGAACTACGTCCGGTGGGACGCCCGCGAGGTGCTGCGCGAGAACCCGTCGCTGGTCCTCATTGACGGCCACGGTGCGAACGGGATCGTGGCGGTGACCCACGCCGTGGATCTGGCCGTTGCGAAGGCGCGCACGACGACGTTCGGGTTCGTGGGGCTGAGGAACATCACCCACATCGGCCGCCTCGGCGACTTCCCACCCCGGATTGCAGCCCACGGGATGATCGGCTCCGTCTGGCTGAACGGCGGTGGTCTGTTCCTCGCTCCCTACGGCAGCGCCGAACGACGCCTCCGACCCGAGCCGATCGCCTTCGCGACGCCGCGCCGTCACGGTCCGCCGTTCATGCTGGACATCACGCTGAGCGTCGTCGCCGGCGGCAAGGTGGAGCAGAAGGTGATTCGCGATGAGCCCGTACCCGAGGGATGGCTGATCGACCGCGAGGGCAGGCCCGTCACCGACGCGTCCCGCTGGCGCGACGACGATGTCGGCATGCTCCCCCTCGGCGGGATGCAGTTCGGTCACAAAGGCCACGGGCTGGCGATGATGGTCGAGATGATCGTGGGCCCGCTCACCCTTGCCGGCTGCACGAAAGGCGACCGCGGCGGCGGGGGCGGCACCATGGTTCTCGCCATTGACATCGAGAAGTTCACCGATCTCGATACCTTCACCAGCGAAGTGGAAGGTCACGCGGAGTGGGTCACCTCCGCGCAACGCCTCCCCGGTTTCGACCGCATCTACGCCCCCGGCGAGCGCGAAGAGGAAACCCGCCGTCGCCTCGAAGCTTCCGGCATCGACGTGGCCCCCAGGACCTGGGACGCGATGATGGCGACGGCGACGGAACTCGGGGTTGCAGTGCCCGCAGTTTGACCGATTGCCCACCGGGCGCCTGGATCCTGGGCGATGGGCGCACAAGCTGCTGTCTGGCCGAGAACCACCCGGTTCCAGGCGGTACCTGCTGCAGAGAGCGCAGGTGGAGGCTCATCTGCCCAGCTGCCGGATCCCGGCTACCAGATGATGGGAATTACCCCGGAAGCCGTGATGTCTCTGTCTGCTGTAAGAAGACGCACGGTTTCCCCCTTGTCTTGCAAGACAAGCACAGTAGCGACAATCTGACGATCGTGCATCTCCCCAATCGCGGTCAACCCCACACTTCGCTCAATGATGGTGCGGTCGAGCGCGACTACCTGTATCCGTGGATCAGCATCAATGGCAGCAAGCAGGTCGAGCACTGACAGAGCTATCCGACCACGTTGGACGATCCAGCAGGCCTCGGCGAGGACGATCGCGGGGAGTACCAGCTCGCTCTCCGGGTCCTCAAGAACCGCGCCGGCGTTCGGCCCAAGCCGCGGATCATCCGCTAGAAACCAGAGCAGCGTATGAGTGTCGAGGGTGTTCTTTGTCACCATCTAGAGCTTATCGGGGTCCTCACCACGCCATTCGGCACTCTGGAAGGCCTCATCCGTGAGCCCGTTGAGCTGGGGGAACATCCCCCGCCGGAGCATAGCACCCGGGGCGCTACTCCCGGAGCTGTTCTTCGCGCACAGCCCCCCATCGAGAATGGTGAGGCTCACGCGCCTCCCCGAGAGTTGCTCGGCGTGCAGGGCGACCTGCTCCCATGTCCCTTCAAGCACTTGCTTTGCCACTCCGCACCCGTTTTCTACTTGCGTTGTACCGGTTGCTTTCATGATACGCGCAGGTGCGCGCTGACGCAGGCGTCTGCCAGGATGAGCACGTGGCGGGAACGGCTTTTTTCCAGAAGCCGCCAGACCTCACTCATTTCCAGGCACTTGTCCAGGAACTCGGACGGATCGTCCCCTCCCTGGAGCGCCGCCGCCGACGCATCATGGGGCAGGAGGTAGCCGCTCCCCGTCTCGTCACGGCCGGCGCTCTATCCCTGCATCGTGAGCAGGCCCGCCCCATCGTCCGGCGGCACCCGACCCGGACTCGTCAGTGCGATCAGGCCAGCGCAGATGTGATCCCTCGTGGCGTCCTTGTCGAGCAGCACCTTGACGTCTTCGGATCGCGCCCCGTATGAACGAATCACCAGGGACCGGAAACGGAGCCCCTCCTGGTCCAGGCCGGGCAGCCAGTCCCGCTGCGGAAGATTCGTGCATCGGCTCACCGTCACGATGAGGACGTGCATCTTGCGGTAATTGACAGTGCGCGCCAGCGGGCCATCCGGCACGATGCCCGGACGCTTGCCACGCACGTCCCCGTTTCGGACACGATTCTCACAGCGGCTGGTTGGTCGTGCCGTATGTCCGCCGGCGGTGTGACCTGCTCCCCACAGTGCGCCTCGATCCCGGGCAGTGGACGCACAGGCTGCTGTCAGTCCTCCATGCGGTAGCCGGGCCCGACGCTGTTGTTCTGGCAGTAGACGCCGCGGAAGAGGGTCCGGCGCAGCGGCGGCATTTCGGCCAGGTGATCCGGGTGGGGCTCCCATTCGTGCCATTTGGCGCCGATGGTGTTGTAGCAGCTAAAGACCGCCACCCGGTCCGTCGCCATGGTCCAGTGCGCCTGGCTGTGAGTGATCGCCTCCGTGAAGAAGAGGACCGAGCCGGCCGGGCATTCGTAGGTGTCCCAGAGCGGCGAGCTTTCCTCCTGGGTGGACGCCGGACGCGGGAACGCCGCTTTGTGACTGCCGGTGAGGAACACCGTGCCGCCTTTCCTGTACTCCACCGGGTTCAACTCCCAGACCACCCGCGTCAGGCCGCTGTGGGCCTTGCCCCGCACGATGTGGTACTCGTGAGAATTGCCGGGAAAGTTCAGGAAGCCGCTGCCGCCGTGCGGCTCGAACTTGCCCGAGCCGGCTACCCGGTAGGAAAGGAACGAATTCTCCAGGCGGAACCCGTACCCTTCCTCGGTGGCGAGCGGCGGGTGCGCCAGGAACTCGTTCATGAAGCCGAGCACCAGCGGGTGATCCGTGAGGCGCTCCAGGGGACCGCCGATGGAAGAGCGGTGCTTCTCCGGGATCGTGTCCCGCTCGTTGCGCAGACGGACGCAGAACTCCCGCATCGTGCGCGCCTCTTCCGGGTCGAGCACGCCCGGAAACGCCAGCCAGCCGCGCGTGTCAAACAGATACCGCTGCTCCTCCGTGAAAGAAATCGCGTCCAGACCGTCCGCGTTCCGCTCCGTCACCCCCATCAGCCGTTGTCTCCTTCCGATCTCGTCCGGATCTAAACCCGGAGTTCGTCGCTGTGCAGCCCGTTCCACCCGCCACTGTTCCACCCCACGCGGTCATGGACCTTGTCCGGGCCGGGTCCGTTTCCTGATCCCGGAACAGCGTAGACCGGACAGGCCGGCGGGACGCCGGCCTCCACCCAAACGGCGGGACGCCCGCACTCCCCCGGGAACGCCGGGGTCCCGCCGGCCTCCACCCAGACGGCAGCACAGTGGCATCAGAATGCCCGCATTGCCGGCGAGCAACCACCTCTACGTTCTCTCCGGTAGGCAGGTCTCCTCGCGCCCGCCGGCGCGATCAACCCGCACTCCACCCACAGGGATCCAGCCCGAATCAGGGATGACCACAGTGAGGGAGCAGGAGAGAACCGCAGGAAGCACGAACAGCCTTTCGGGCCACCCAAAGGGGCCCAACGGGAGTCGGGCCTGCTCTACTCGCCGCCCGATGGTCGCTTGACGGTCGCTTGACGGTGACAAGTGGCGGACGGTGGTTCCGCTGGGGGCGCGGAGCCCCGCCGGGAGTCGAGGAGCAATGAAATGCCGCGAGGAACGTGGGTTTACAATCCGCACGCGGGGGGTGTCCCCATTCCGCCTGCCGCCCGCCAAGCGGTGGAGGAGCGGATCCGGCGCGTAGCCGAGGAGCAGTTCGCAGGAAAGTACACCCGCCTGGACATCCGCTTCCGCGGCCAATTCTGTTACGTAGATGCGTACACCGAGCCCGTGGTCACACCGGGTTGGCCCCCGCCCGGTGGGCCGGAAAGCCCGGAGGCGTACCTGGAACGACTCCGCAACACGCCGACGCATCTCTGCCGGCTGCGCTACTTCGGCACTCCGGACCGGTGGGGCTTCGCTTTCTACGCGTACAGCAGCGAGAGTTACAAACCCAGCGTCTTCTCGTCCGGGGACTTCTTGGGGCCGCCTGAGGAAGCTTTCGTGGCGGCGGCCGAAGCCTACCTGAATTGAAGTTAGCCTCTGCCACCGGCTCCGGGCGCCCGCCACCACCGATTCGGCGGCCACCTGGAGCCGGTTCCGAAGGCAGCAGGCAGGCGAATGACAAGGCGCTCCACTTGTCACTCACCCTTCTTCCACTCACTCCTCACCTGCGGCTCACCCGTCGGCGGCATCCCGGAGGATGGGCCGCACCACGTGCCCACTCACGTCCGTCAGGCGGAAGTCCCGGCCGGCGTGCCGGTACGTGAGGCGGGTGTGGTCCAGGCCCAGCAGGTGCAGCAGGGTCGCGTGGAAGTCCGGCATGGTGACCTTGTTCTCCGCCACGTAGTAGCCGAACTCGTCCGTCGCGCCGTAAGCCATGCCCCCTTTCACGCCGCCGCCGGCCAGCCACATGCTGAAGGCGTGGGGGTGGTGATCTCGCCCATCGGTACCCTGGCTGGCGGGCGTCCGGCCGAACTCCGTGCCGAATACCACCAGTGTCTCGTCCAGTAGTCCGCGGCCCTTGAGGTCCGCGAGAAGCCCGGCAATCGGCTGATCCACCCGCTTCGCGTGGGTGCTGTGGTTCTTCACCAGGCCCCCATGCGCGTCCCAGTAGTTCCGGGGATAGCTGTAGCAGACCTGGACAAACCGCACGTCCCGCTCCACAAAGCGCCGCGCCAGCAGGCACATCTTTCCGAACTCGTCCGTGGGCTCCTGACCGATGCCGTAGAGCGCGCGCGTCGCGGGACTCTCGCGGGCCAGGTCCATCGCCTCCGGGGCGGCCATCTGCATCCGAAAGGTCAGCTCGAACGCCTCCAGCCGCGCATCGAGCCGGGCGTCGTCGTCCGCGGGAGGGCGGTGGCGGAGGTTGGCGCGGCGCAGCAGGTCCAGTTGCAGCCGCTGGAGCGCCGGGTCGTCGGCCGGCTTCATGATCGCCGGGATCTCGGCCTGGAACGGAGTCTGGCTCTCGCCGATCCGCATCCCCTGGAAGCTGGCGGGCAGAAACGCGGAACCGTAGTTCTGGGCGCCGCCGTGGACGCTGACCGCCGGCGCCAGGACGATGAACCCGGGCAGGTCCCGGTTCTCGCTCCCCAGGCCGTAGAGGGTCCAGGCGCCGACGCTGGGCCGGGCGAAGACGCCATCGCCGGTGTGCAGGGTCAGCAGGGCCGGACCATGGGAGACCTGGTTCCCGCCGTTCATCGAGCGAATCACGCACAGGTCGTCGGCGCGGCGGGCGAGGTGCGGGAACAGGTCGCTCAGCTCCAGGCCGCTTTCCCCGTGCTTGCGGAACTGCCAGGGCGAGCGGAGCAGGTTGCCCGTATCGGCAAACTCGAACTTCGGCTTGGGGAACGGCAGCGGCTTGCCGTTCAACTCCGCCAGCTTCGGCTTCGGATCGAACGTATCTACGTGCGACACGCCGCCATGCATGAAGAGGAAGATCACCCGCTTCGCGCGGGCCGGGAAGTGTGAGGGGCGAGAGCCGAGCGGGGAGACAGAAGAGGCGGCGCGCGCTTCCTCCGCCAGGAGGCCGGCGAGGGCCGTGCCGCCGAAGCCGCACGCGATCTTGCCGAGCAATTCGCGACGAGAGGCGGTGCTGCGTGGGGTCCGGAAAGAAGGGGGCATCGGCAGGGCTCCTCGGTCGGTCGGCGGCTCAATCCACGTAGATGAACTCGTTGGTGCAGAACAGCATCTGGCAGTAGCTCTGCCAGGCGGCCAGCGCAGCGTCGGCCGGGGGACGACCCATCCTGCGCGCCTGCTCCGCATAGCGGCTCAGGTAGGCCAGGGCATCGGCCAGCTCCACGGGCGAGGGCGCGCGGTTCAGGGCCCGGGCATACGCGCTCCGCAGTCGCTCCGCGTCGGACGCCGCCGCGAGCCCGGCCGGTTCCGCGTGCAGCGACCGGGCAAACTGCAGGGCCTGCTCGCGGACGAACGGATGATTCAGCATGAACATCGCCTGCGGCGGCACCGTGGTATCGTTGCGCACCGCGGTCACGTTGTTCGGATCCGCAGCGTCGAACAGGGCCAGCACCTCGGGAGGCGCGTTCCGGAGCACCGGCAGGTACAGGGCGCGGCGCTCGCTCCGGTAACAGGGATCGTCGCTGCGGGTGTTGGCGACATAGAACCCCCGCTTTGCATCAATCGCCTGGGCGGTCTTGAGCACCAGGTCCATCTCCGGCGCACCCCCGCGAGTCCGGTCGAGGCGACCGCTCACCGCCAGCACCGCGTCCCGCAGCTCCTCCGCCTCCAGCCGCCGGCGCGGCATCCGCCACAACAGCCGGTTCCCCGGGTCCGCCACCTGGGCCGCCGCGCTGGGTGTTCCGGCCATCTGGTAGGTGCTGGAGTTGAGCAGCAGCCGGTGCAGCGCCTTGAGCGACCACCCGCTCTCGGCGAAGCGGCACGCGAGCCAGTCCAGCAGCTCGGGGTGCGACGGCGCGGCGCCGCGGAGGCCGAAATTGTCGCTCGTGGTCACCAGCCCGGCACCGAAGTGGTGCTGCCAGACCCGGTTCACCAGCACGCGGCGGACGAGCGGGTTGTCCGGCGAGGTGATCCAGCGCGCCAGCTCCAGCCGTCCGCTCTGCCCGGTGGGGAGCGCCGCCGGACGGGCGCCGCCCACCGCGCGGAGGAAGCCCCGCGGCGCCGGGTCGCCCAGAGTGAGCCGGTTCCCGCGCACGTGGATCCGGAGATCCACGACTTTGCCCTCTTTCGGCGCCATCACCAGCACCGGCTTCTCGCCCGCCGCCGGCTCCAGAGGAAACTCCCACCACATGCTCGCGTTACGGACCTCGTCCTGGAACGGCTCCGTGCTCCGGAAGATCCCCGCCAATGCGTAGTAATCGGCGGTGGGGATGGGGTCGAACTTGTGGTCGTGGCAGCGCGCACAGGCAACCGTGAGCCCCAGGAGCGCCCGCCCGGTCACATCCACCTGGTCATCCACGATGTCCAGCCGCGACTGCTCCTTGTCCGTCTCCGCCAGCGCCTTGGGGCCCACCATCAGGAACCCGGTGGCGCTGATGCGCCGGAACCGCTCTGTCGCGCTCTCCCCGGCCCGCGCGGGGAGCAGGTCCCCCGCAAGCTGTTCCTGAATGAACTGGTCGTAGGGCAGGTCCCGGTTGAACGCGTCCACCACGTAGTCCCGGTAACGGTATGCATAGCGCAGCACGGCGTTGGCATCGTTCGCGGTGCTGTCGGCATAGCGGACCACGTCCAGCCAGTGCCGGCCCCAGCGCTCCCCATAGTGCGGCGACGCCAGCAGCCGGTCCACCAGCCGGGTGAAGGCATCCGGCGCGGGGTCCGCCAGGAACGCGGCCACCTCGTCCGGCGTCGGTGGCAGACCGGTAAGGTCGAAGGTGACGCGCCGAATCAGCGTCCGCCTGTCCGCACGGGGTGCGGGAGTGAGGCCCTTTGCCTCGAGTTTCGCGAGGAGGAAGCGATCCACGGCGGAGCCCGGCCAGGACCTGTTCCGCACCGCAGGCGGTGTGCAGTCCCGCACCGGCTGGAGCGACCAGAGCGCCGCGCGGCCGGCGCCGGAGAGGCCGCCGCGCTGACGCTGTTTGAACGGGAAGTCCGCCCGCTCCTGGCTGCGAAGTGCCGCTCGTGCCACGGGGAGACCCGGGCGCTGGGCGGGCTGCGGCTGACGGGACGCGCCGCGTTGCTCCGGG
>SYMT01000375.1 GCA_005805375.1 Actinomycetota bacterium | reverse complement strand
GGGGGTCCACTTGCTCACGCGCGTGGCTCGGGTACGGCATCGGGCACGCACCGCCGGCGATCGCTGACCTATATGGAGTCGCGCAACTCCGTTTGCGCGCGTCTCTCGCGGCAAGTCCCCGGCGTGGCTCGGGTACGGGATGCGTGGGCGGTGAGGTGGACCCACTTGCTACGCCCAGGGGCACCCGGCGTGGCTCGGGTACGGGGCGGGGGTGTAATGGGGGATGATGCCGGGGTAATCTCGTCCGGGTGGGATGATTGATTCCGCCGGGTTCCCTTACGTCGTTCGCGTGCCTCCTTCGTCGTTCGCGCCCGGTCCCCCGTGGGTGGGGACCGGCAATCGGAGTTGCCGGACTCCACAGGGCTGGTTTCGCCGCCATGCAGTGAGTGGGTTGCGCCTGGGTGGGTCCACTTACTTACGTGCGTGGCTCGGGTACGTTGCGCCGGGCTGGGCCGGTAATCGGAGTTACCGGACTCCACAGTGGGGAGTGCGGAGTGATTCCGGGCGTCCACGCCGTGCCGGGTGGGTCCACTTACTTACGTGCGCGGCTCGGGTACGCTGCGCCGGAGTGGAGCGTCACGAGGGTGGACAGCACCGTGTCATGACTTGACAAGTCACGACTTGTCAAGTCATGACTTGTAACAGTGAGCCCGGGCGAGGGGCCGGACTGGCTCGGGGATGGAGGAGGGCGGCAGCATGCGGTTCGTGGGGCGCCGGAGGGACCGGGACACGTTGGAGCGGGCGTACGGTTGCCGTGCGAGCGGGTTCATCCCGGTGTATGGGCGGCGACGGGTGGGGAAGAGCCGGCTCATTCTGGAGTTTCTGCGGGACAAGCCGGGGATATACGGCCTCGGCAAGCAGGCCCCGGCAGCATTCCAGCGACGGGAGTTTCTGCGACAGGCAGCGGTCGCGTTGGACCAGCCGCTTCTGGCATCGGCGGAGTTTCCGGATTGGGGGCGGACCCTGGAGGCCGTGGTCCAGGCCTGGCAGGGGGAGCGCCGCCTGGTGCTGGTGCTGGACGAGTTTCAGTGGATGGTAGGCGCCTCTCCCGAACTACCGTCGGTGTTGCAGGAACTATGGGACTGCGGGTGGCGCGACAGCGGGCGCGTGCTGCTGCTCCTGTGTGGTTCGTATCTGGGGTTCATGGAGCGAGAGGTGTTGGGGGCCCGGAGTCCCTTGTTCGGGCGCCGCACGGGGCAGATTCTGCTGCGGCCGTTCGGATATGACGACACCGTGGAGTTCCATCCTGGGTACTCCGTTTCCGACCGGGCACGGGTCTACTTCGTCTGCGGGGGAATGCCCCACTACCTGCTCGCCTTTTCGGACGAGCGCTCAGTGGAGCAGAACCTCATGGAGCAGATCCTGGACGAGCACGCGATGCTCTTCCGCGAACCGGAGTTTCTGCTTCGGGAGGAGTTACGTGAACTGGAGCGCTATTCCACAATCCTGACGACGCTGGCGACCGGGTCTCTTGCGCAGGGAGAACTCGCCCGGCGGTGCGGCTTGGATACCCGGGCGATTCCCTATTATCTGACACATCTGCGCGAATTGGGGTACGTGGCACGCCGCTTCCCGCTCTCGGGCCGGGCGCCTGCATCCAGAGAGATTCGCTACTCGCTTGAGGAGCCGCTGCTGCGTTTCTGGTTCCGCTTCATCTTCCCGAATCAGAGCTTCCTGGCCCAACGCGGCGCGGAACCGACCCTACGCGACCGGATCCGTCCCGAACTGGATGCCTACTTCGGCGGCTGTTTTGAGCGACTGTGCCGCGAGCGCCTGCCGGCGCTCTACGCACACGAAGGGGTGGCGGCCACCTATGAGGTTGGGGAGTTCTGGGATCGGCAGGTACAGATTGACGTAGTGGGAGTGCGCGACGACCACTGGGTGGATGTGGGTGAATGCAAGTGGGGGTCGGTGACGAGTGTCCCTGCTCTCTGCGCCGAACTTGAAGCGAAAGTGCGGTGTTTCCCCAACCCGGCGCTGGCTTCTATCGGGCGCCGGATCTTTACCCAGCACCCCCTGCCCCATCCTCCGCAGGGCCCGCCTCACATCCGCTGCCATTCTCTCGCCGATCTTGCGGCCCTACCCGCAGCCTGACGCGGCCGCGCTCCACCGCCGGGCGCTTCGGGGAAGGCGATTGCACGCCGGAGGGCGAACGGCGGAGCGGCACGCACGCATCCGACCGCGACCCGGACGAGGGGATAACCACATGGCGCCCAGTTCTGAATTGCTCCCGCCGCACTCCGGGACGGCTGGCCCGGACGGCCGCGGCCTGCGCATCACGGAGGTCGAGACTTTTTTCCTCCGCCACCGCATCGCCCGGGGGATCGGGCCCTCAACGCTGCTCTACCCCTATCGCACCGCGCTGCTCGTGAAGATCACCGGCGAGGGCGGCCTCGTAGGGTGGGGCGAGACGGCAGAGGTGGGCGGCACCCGGGGCATCATCGAGCAGCACCTGAAGCCGCTGCTGCTCGGGCAGGATGCGCTGGCATACCGCACGCTGTGGCGGCGCCTCTGGGGCCCAAACTTCGGCGACGGGCGGGCAATGGGCGCCGTAGAGATTGCCCTGCAGGACCTGCGCGGCAAGGCGCTCGGCCTATCGGTGGCAGACATGTACGGAGGGCGAATGCGCGAGCAGGTGACCGCCTACGCCGCCGCGATGAACTACACCGAGGGGGTGGACCCGGAAGACCAGCACCCGGCCGAGGCGGCGGAACTCGTCCGCCGCGGGTTCCGCGCCATGAAGCTGCGCACCGGACGGTTCGGCCCGCGGCGCGACCTGCGGGTCGCCGCAGCCGTGCGCGAGGCGGTGGGGCCGGACATCCGCCTGATGGCGGACGGCAACGGCGCCTTCACGCTGCCGATAGCCGTGCAATTCGGGCGCGAACTGGCACAACTCGGGTTTCACTGGTTCGAGGAGCCGCTGCCGCAGGGGATGCACTATGCGGGCTACGATGTGCTCCGGGGGTCGTTAGCGCTGGCGTTGGCGGGCGGGGAGGCGGTTGACTCGCGCGCCGCGGCCCGCGACCATCTCGTGCGCCGCTCGTTCGACATCTTCCAGCCGGACGCCACCCTGTGCGGCGGCATCGGCGAAGTACTCTTCCTCGCGGACCTGGCGCGCCTCTGGAGCATCCAGTGCATCCCCCACTGCTGGGGTGGCGCCATCGCCATCGCCGCCACCCTCCAGGCGCTCAGTCTGCTCCCGGACGAGACCTGGGGCTTCTCCACCGAGGGCCCCATGCTGGAACTCGACACCTACGAGAACCCCTTCCGCGAGGAGATCCTCACCACCCCGTTCGTCCTGGAGAGCGGAAGCCTGCGCGTCCCCACCGGGCCGGGCCTCGGCATCGAAGTACAGGAGGACGTCGTACGCCACTACGCCGTCTGATCTCCACCGGGCCGGCGCCCGCCGACGCCGTCCCCCCACGCCCATCCCCCCGCCGAGCCACGACCTTCGGGTTCGTCGGCGCCCCCTCGCGTGTCCAGTGTGCACGTCCCGACGGGTCATCGCACCAAACCCAGGGCCCCCCGGCGAGGGATTCAGAATCCCTCGCCGGGGGGCGTCCTCCGGACGAGGGACGGCGGCAAGGGCGGCCTTCGGCGCATTCCGGATGACGTTTTTCGCACCGAGGGCCTCTGAAGTCGGAGGAGACCCGCCCGGCTGGGTGGTTCTCCCATAAATCCGGGCCGGTTCCGACCGGCGTCGGCCCTCTTCCGGTCGCTCCGGCAGGCAACACACCCCGGGAGCCCACGCACTGCCCCGCGCGGCCCGGGTGCGGGGGGCCAGACCACCATTACCCCTCCCTCGTCCGGAGGACTCCCGCCCAGCGAGGGATTTTGAATCCCTCGCTGGGCCTCCGTTTCGAAGCGGGTCGCACAATCGCGGGGGCTCCGAATCGGAGTGCGGAGGCTCCACACGCACGCCCATCCCGCAGGCGCCGCGTGTTGACACCGGGCAGCGTTGGCGGGCGTGGGGTGGTCCACTTGCTACGCCCAGGGGGCACCCGGCGTGGCTCGGGTACGTGGGGAGAGAGGGCGCGCGGGGGTGGTGGCCGGCGCGAGGTGGTCCACTTGCTTACGCGCGTGGCTCGGGTACGTGAGGGGAAGGCGCGGGGTGGTGGCCGGCGTGAGGTGGTCCACTTGCTTACGCGCGTGGCTCGGGTACGTGGGGGGGAGGGCGTGGGGGGCTGGTCTTGTGTCGGAACCTGCCCTGCCCACGCCCTCCCTCCGAAACGGAGTGCGGAGTCTCCACATCCGCTTCCCATGCCGCGGGCGCCGCGTGCTGACACAACAGCAAGGATCGCGGGGCGGAGTGGCCGCCGTGGGGGAGGTGTCCACGACGACGAGGACGACTTGTAGAACGTGCCGGCGGCGGGTTACCGGCGCAGTTCTTCCAGCGCCTGGAGCGCGAACCCGACGTGGAGCGCCGCGCCGAGGGGCAGGGCATCTTCGTCGGCCTTGAACTTCGGGTGGTGGACGCTGAAGGTTGCGTCCTGTTCCTCGTTGCGGGTGCCGAGTGCCACGAAACAGCCGGGGACGCGCTCGGCGAAGTAGGCGAAATCCTCGCCTCCCATCACCGGCGCCAGCTCCCGCACCGCCATGTCGCCGAGCAGCTCCCGGGCCAACGCCACCGTCGAGGTCCAGCAGCCCGTGTCGTTCACGGTCGGAGGGTAGTCGTGCCCGGGAAAGCGCACCTCGGCGGTGCAGCGGTTCGCCTCCGCGATCTTTTCCGCGATCTCCGTGACGCGCCCCTGGATCTGCTGGAGCCCGGACATCGTCAGCGAACGGAGCGTGCCGGTCATCCGCACCAGCGGCGGGATGACGTTGTACGCCTCGCCAGCATGAATGGTTGTGATGCTGATGACGCCGGAGTCGAGGGGGTCCAGCTCCCGGGAGATGATCGTTTGCAGCTCGCAGAGGATCTTCGCGCTGGTGATGACGGGATCTACCGCCAGATGGGGCATCGCGGCGTGTCCGCCTTTGCCCGTGACTTCGATCTCCACGGTGCCGGCCGCCGCCAGGAACGTCCCCGCCCGGCCGCCGATCATCCCGGTGGGAAGGTACGGCCAGACGTGAAGTCCGAACACGCGCTCCACGGCCGGGTTCTCCAGCGCGCCCTCGTCGCACATCCGCTTGC
>SYMT01000374.1 GCA_005805375.1 Actinomycetota bacterium | reverse complement strand
GGTGGGGCGCCGGGGGGTTTCGGCGGACCGGGGGGTTTTGGAGGTCCCGGGGGTTTTCGCGGGACGCCTCCTGAGATTACCGATCCGGTCGTGGCGCGGCGGGCAACCCAGGCAGCAACTGCACTGGATCAGATCCGTACCCTGGCGCCTGCGGCGTGGGAACAGCGCAAGGCTCAAATCGCCGCGCAGTTCACGCGCGAGGAACAGGTGAACCAGATCCTCGCGATGGAACCCCAGGAACTCATCCAGTACTTCGTGGATCGCTACCTGACATCGCCGCGGTCGCTGCCGGCGCTCAGAGCGAAGTACCGCTCCTCGTGAACCTCGGAAGTCCGGCGCACAGCAGCCTGCGCCCCGGACCTCCGCAAAGCGCCGCGTGTGCCGGTGGATTCCCTGTGGATCCGCCGGCGCACCTTGCAGGAATCAATCTGCTTCCCCCGCGCTCCCTCTGCCGACAAATCAGGGTGGCAATTCTCCCGCGATGAGAGGTCTCCCGATGGTCGCATCCTTGCCGGTGCCGGCGCTACGGCACTCCCCGCTTCAACCCAAGTACGTCGGCACTCGCGAGTACCTGCTGGTCCTGACCGAACTCATTCAATGTGCCCGCTACCAGGGCCTCGTGCCCTATCGCCGGCTGGCGACGACGATGGGATTGCCGGCAGGACGCGGCGAACTGCGCGGCGAACATCTGGAGGAGTTGCTGCATCTCCTCGCCGAAGTGGCCGATGAAGAGTTCGCCCACGGCCGCCCCCCGTTGGGGGTGCTGGCCGTCAACGGCAACGGGCAGCCGGATCTCGGCTTCTTCTACGCCCTCCGTGATCTCTACGAGATTGACGACTGGGATCCGAAGCAGGGGTTCTCCGAGTTCTGGGAGGCGCTGCGCGAGGAGGTCTACACTACCTGGAAGTAGGACATCCCCGTGGTCGTCCCGCCGCCCGGAGGCAGGGGCACCCTCCGCGGTCACCTCACGGCCTCCTGCGGGGGCGGAGGAGAGGACACACACATGAGCGCAGGACGGATGGATCGGCGTCGCCTCCTGGCGGGCACACTGCACCTCGGTTGCAGCGCCGGCGCGGGGTCATTGGTGGGTGCGAGTCTGGCTGGCTCGGCAGAAGCTGCGCCGGAAGGGAGGGGGGCACGCATGGCAGGCGCGGAACTGCTGGAGGTTCATAAGATCTGGGATCGGGCGCCGCACAACGCGTTTACCGATCTGGTGCGCTACCGGGACCGGTGGTGGTGCGTCTTTCGCGAGGGGGAGGGCCACGTGTCTCCGGATGGAGCCCTGCGCGTGCTGACCTCCCGGGATGGGCGCGAGTGGTCCTCCGCAGCGCTGCTGACTTCGCCCAACGCCGATTTGCGTGACGCAAAGATTTCGGTCACGCCCGGCGGGAGCCTGATGTTGACCGGCGCAGGCGCACTGCACCAACCGGCCCCCGTCCGCCATCGCTCTCTGGCGTGGTTCTCCGACAACGGCCACGACTGGAGCGAGCCTGCCTGGATCGGGGACGCAGACTTCTGGCTCTGGCGGGCGACCTGGTGGCGCGGCGTGGCGTACAGTGTGGGGTACTCCACCCAGGTGGATGCCGCATCCCGCATCACCCGTCTGTATTCCAGTCCGGACGGGAAGAAATATCAGCGGCTCGTCGAGCGATACTTCACCGCGGATTATCCCAACGAGCACGCGCTCGCCTTCGAGCCGGACGACACCTGCCTCTGCCTGCTCCGCCGGGACAACGGGACCGCCACCGCTCAACTCGGCCGCGCCAGGCCGCCGTACACGGAGTGGACATGGCAGGACTTGGGCGTGCGCATCGGCGGCCCGGCGATGATCCGGCTGCGCGACGGCACCCTTCTGGCGGGTCTACGACTCTACAAGCCGCAGGCGCGGACGGTGCTGTGCCGGCTCGATCCCCAGGCGGGCCGGCTGGAGAAACTCGTCACCCTGCCCTCGCAAGGCGATTCAAGCTACCCCGGCTTCGTGTGGCACGACGACCGCCTCTGGATGAGTTACTATTCGTCCCACGAAGGCAAGACCAATATCTACCTGGCGCAGATCCGGATTCGTAAGGGATGAAGAGTGACGGATGCGGGAAGACGCCCTGGACGAAACGCGGCTGAACCCGCATCCGTCACTCCATTGCTTCCCGTCCCAACAGGAGGAAGTACGCAATCTCGGCCGCGAGAGTGCAGAACGCGAAGGCGATTTTGGCGAGGGGCGGGATCCAGTCCGGCGGCGTGACGAAGCCTTCGATCAACCCGGCCAGCACGAGCATGGCTCCTCCCCCCAGCGCCAGCCGCACCGCATCGTGGCCGCGTTCCTGGAGCGCCTCCAGCCGCGGCCGCCGTCCGGGAAACAGCAGCCCGGACGCAAGCAGAAATCCGGCGCCTCCCAGAATCCCGATCGCCGACAATTCGAGGAATCCGTGGGGCAGGATCAGCGACCAGAACGTCACGGCCGTATCGGATCCGCTCATCCCCTCGCCCAGTACGCCCACCATGACGCCCGTCTGCACGAGCACAAGTAATGTTGGGAATCCTGCGAATAGCCCTCCCCCAAACGCGGTGATACCGATCCCGATGTTGTGGGTCATGATGAAGGCGCTCTCAAACGCCATCGCGTTGACTTCAATCGAGTGCCCGGTGCGCGTCTTCCAGACTTCACGCATCGTCGGAATCTGGCGCACCAGTTCGGCCGGGAGAAAATGATACGCGGCCGCCGGATCCATCCGGCTGAGGATCCACCCCGCGGCCGAGGACACAACCATCAGGAGAAACGCCAGCAGTATGGGAGTAGAATGCCGCCGGACAAGGCGGGGGAATTCCGTGATCGCAGCGCGAACCATGTTCCGGTTGAAGCGCACCCGCCCGCGGCTGCCGTACACCTGGGCATAGGCGCGCGCGACGAGATCGTTCAGGTAGTCGAGTACCGCCGCGTTCGCTGTCCGGGTGCGGGCGGCCACGAGGTCGGATGAGGCGCGCCGGTAGAGCCGCCCAAACTCCGTGACTTCCGGGCCACTCAGGACGCGCAGGCCCTTCTCTTCCACCCGGGCGAGAAGCGCCTCCAGGCGATTCCAGTCCGTCTGGCGGCGGTGGAGAAACTGGTTCAGGTCACGAGAGGGTCGAGCAGGCATCAGACCTCGCGGCGGGGGCCGCGCCGAGCGGGTTCTTTCACCGCAGTTCTAGTCCAAACATGCCGTTCTCGGCAGCAGGAAAGTCTATGCGGATCGAACATCACATCCTCACACCGGAGTGCGTGGAGTTTGTCTACGAGGTCGCCGGGCTGCCGAGCCGCCTGCTGGCTGTGCTTGTGGACCACCTGGTGCTCACCGGGATGCTCGCACTGGTCGTACTCGGTACGTGCAGCCTGGCTATCTGGATGCTTCCGCTGGGGGGAGCGGCGGTGGGGCTCGGGCTGATCGGTACGTTTCTGGTCTACTTCGGCTATTTCGCCTACTTTGAGTGGCGCTGGAACGGTCAGACGCCGGGCAAACGCCTGCTCTCTCTGCGAGTCATTGACGACCGCGGAACCAGCCTGGAGCCGGGCCAGATTCTGCTGCGTAACCTGTTGCGTGTGGTAGATCTCTGGCCGCTGCTCACAGGGCTCGACTACCTCGCGTTCGGCGCCTATGGACTGGGAGGACTTTGCGCGCTGTGCAGCCCCGGCACGCGACGGATCGGCGACTGGGCGGCGCGCACATTGGTGGTGCGCTCTGTGCAGCGGGCGGCGCCGGGAATGGTCCTGCATCCTTCGGAGCGGTACAACACCCTCACAGAGCAAGCGGACGTGCGGCGCCGGATCCGCACTCGCCTCTCGTTGGAGGAGCGCGAAACGCTGCTGCAACTCTGCCTCCGGCGCGAGGAGCTTGAGTTCCCGGTGCGGCAGGAACTGTTCGGCCAGGCCGCCGCCGCGCTGGAAGTTCGCCTGGACCTCCGGCGCGAGGCGTTCTTGAGCGAGGAAAAGTTCGTGCAGAATGTGACCGCCGCCGCTCTCGAACTGGCACACGTCAGGCCGGAACTGACCGGGAATGAGCTGCCGGGGCCTACGCACCGTGCGGGCGGTGCGTGGGCGGAAGCAGGCAGCCGGCCGGGCGGAGGAGCACCTCCGCCGCAGGGGGTCCACTGATGCACCTCGCGTGGGCGCAGTGCATCCGTTCCCGCACTGCTTCGTGGCTCTGCCTCGCCGTCGTCCTGTTCGCGGCGGTGTTGCCGCCGCAGGGCCTGGGATGGCCCCTGTGCACGTTTCGCCGGCTGACGCAGCAGCCCTGCCTGGCATGTGGCCTGACGAGAAGTTTCAGCCACATGGCGCGTCTGGACGTAACCGGCGCCGCCAAGTATCACCCCGTCGGGCTGGCGCTGTTCCCACTGGCCTGCGCCGGAGCTCTGCTCCTGGTGCTCCGGCCCGGTGTTCGAGCTGGAGCGGCTGAGTGGATCGAAACCCGGCCGGGGGTCGCGAACGCCGCATCCATCTTGTTGGGAGCCACGTTCCTCTCCTACGGGATCGGCCGCGTCGTCTGGCTCTACTGCCGCGGCTTCCCTTCCCCCTGGTAGGCATTCACACCGCCATGTCTCAGTCGCCCGATCCGTTCCTGCTTGCTGCGTCGGAGACCGCTCGGACGGCACCGCACACACCGGGAACCACTCCGCCGTCGCCGGTCGCATCCGGGTCCCAGAACCCTGCTGACGATACCCCCGATGACGGCGCACTCCTCGCAGACGCGCTCCGCAGCGTGAACCCAGCGCCGCTCGTCGCCGCCCCCGCCGCGGTGGAACTACCCGTCGCTCCGCCGCCGCCCGCGTCAACACCGGCGCGCTTTGTTCCGGGGGGCCCGGGAGCGCCCTGCGTTGCCCACCCGACGAACCTCGCCGCAACCGCGTGCGAGCGGTGCGGAAACTTCATGTGCTCCCTTTGCGTGACGCCGGTGGAAGGACACAGCTACTGCCCACGCTGCTTCGGCCTGATGCACAGCCGCGGCAGCCTGGGCTTCGTCCAGCGCCGGTTCACTGCGCCCGGCACCTGCCTTGCGCTGGGGATCCTCTCGATACCGGGGTTGTGTATGGGGCTCTACAGCCCCATTCTCGCCATCGCCGCGCTCGTGGTCGGGTTCCGGGCACAAAAGCAGTTGGCCCGGCAGCCCGACCTCCCGGGCCGGAAACTGGTCACATGGGGGATCAGCCTGGGTGCGGTCAGCCTGACGGCGAGCCTTGGATTCGTCGCCTGGTTGATCATCCAGATGATGAAGGGCTAGCCGGACGGTTAGAGCCGGGAGCACTCCAGTGCGGGCTCATGCGTCCCGTCCGGGTCGTCAGGCGGCCCGAACCGCACCGCTGCGCCGAGCAGCGCCGCCCGCACCTGCGCCGGAGAGGCGTTCGGATTGTTGCGTAGAATGAGCGCCGCCGCGCCGGTCACATGCGCTGCGGCCTGGCTGGTGCCGTTGAAAGCGCCGTAGCGCCCACCCCGGATGCACGAGAACACCTGGGCGCCCGGAGCGATGATGTCCACCGGGGAGCCGAAGTTGCTGAACACAGCGAACGTCTCATCAATGTCCGTCAACCCGCCGAGGCGGAAGCGACCCGCCGACCGGCCCGCCTTCCCGTTGCTGTCAGCTAGGGCGGACACCGTAATCACAGTGTCGAAACCGGCGGGCGCCAGGGTGACACAATCCTGGGCACTGTTGCCCGCCGCGGCCACGATGGTGACCCCGGCCGCTCCACATCCCGAAATGGCGGTGCGCAGGATGTCGCTGCCGGTGACTTCCCCAACGAGACTGATGTTCGCGACCCTGATCGTGGCGGCGCGGGCAGTCACCCAATCCACCCCGGCGGCGATGTCGGTGTAGGCGCCGAATCCGGAGGCGTCCAGCACTCGCACGGACCAGAGACGCGCCCCCGGCGCGACGCCCACCACACCGATCCGGTTGTCGCGCGCACCGATCACGCCCGCAATGTTGGTGCCGTGGTCGTTCGCGTCGTCGGGAGTGCCACCCAGAAGGCTCACGCCGCCGACCACATTCAGGTCTGGATGAGTGCTGTCAATCCCGGTGTCAATGACCGCCACATCCACGGGGAACGGCTCATCCCGCCCGTTGATCGCGGCCGTGCGGCTCCGAGCGGCTCCGGAGCGGGCGATACTGGTAGGCGTCGTCTGCTTCGGCTGCCGACCCGCCTGCAGCAGGCCGGGGCCCGCAAGCGGATCGGCAGACCGGAAGCTGGGCACGGCAACAAGCCCGTCCAGGGTCACGGCAGAAACATGCGGTTCTGCCCGCAGGTCCTCTGCCTGCGCCGGCGTCAGATCAGCCGCAAGCCCGTGCAGGGCATGCTGATACACATGCCGCACGGCGAAGCCGTGCTTCTCCGACAGCCACTTCGCCTCGGGCAACACCTC
>SYMT01000373.1 GCA_005805375.1 Actinomycetota bacterium | reverse complement strand
CTGACGAAGGGGTACTGGCTGTATCAGACGGAAGTGACCAACGCGATGTACAGCCGGTTCGTGCGGGAGATGGGACACCGGCAGCCTGAGTTACGGGACAACGCCCGCTTCAATGGGGCGCAGCAGCCGGTGGTAGGAGTGGATTGGAACGACGCGGTGGCGTACGCGCGCTGGGCGGGGGGACGGCTGCCGACGGAAGCGGAGTGGGAGTACGCCGGGCGGGGCACGGACGGCCGCAAGTACCCGTGGGGGAACCAGAAGCCAACGGCTTCGCTGGCAGTGTTCGCTGGAAGTAGAGGTCTGGCGACGGTGGGGAGCAAGCGGGCGGGAGCGAGTTGGTGTGGGGCGCTGGACCTGGCAGGGAATGTGTGGGAATGGTGTAGTGATTACTACGATAGCAACTACTACCAATTGAGCTCGCGACAAGACCCGGAAAACACAACAAATTCACCATTTCGGGTCCTGCGCGGGGGCTCGTGGGACAGCGCCCCGAACGACCTCCGCTCTGCCTCCCGCTTCAGGCACACTCCCGGCTCCCGGCACCTCGACGTCGGGTTCCGGTTGGCCAGGACTATCCCTTAACTCTTAACACTTTTACCCTTAACAATCCTTATCCCCCACCCCTTTCTCATCCCCTGTTTCTATCCACGCGAAAGCGAATCTGAATCATTCCAAGTAGTGTATCACGGTGGCCGGGAAATGAGTCAAAAAAATTTCCAGGAGTTTGGGGAGTGCTCGGCCGACATCATCGTTGGATATCGGGTAGTTCAGGGATCGCACCGAACATGCGGAACACCAGGAGGGGCGCTGATGCACAGCGAGGAGCCGGAGGGGCCGCCGGCGGCGCGGCAGGAGCGGACCGCCGCGCCGGAGCTCTCGGTCATTCAGCGCTGCTACGACCTCATCCTCTGGCTGCAGCCGCGGGTGCAGAAGCTGCCGCGCGAAGCGCGGTTCGGGCTGGGCGTGCGCATCGAAACTGCCCTGTACGAGTTGCTGGAGCTCCTAATCGAAGCCCGCTATGCGCCCCCCGCCACGGAGGCGCTGCGGCTGGCCGGGGTGCGGGTGGAACGGCTGCGGTACCAGATGCGGCTCCTCCGGGACCTGGGGTATCTGGACGCGCGGCGGGCCGAGCAGGGGGCGCGGCTCTTGCTGGAAGTGGGACAGGAAATCGGGGGCTGGTTGAAGTACCGGCAGAGGAAAGGGCATGAAGCGCGCCGGCAGCCTGTTTCCCGCGATCGTGAGCTGGGAGAATCTGGAACTGGCCGCGACGCACGCCCGCCGCGGGAAACGGTACCGCCCGCCAACCCTTTTGTTTGAAGCGCGGCGCGAGCAGGAGCTGGCGGAACTGCAGGCAGAACTCCAGGCGGAAACCTATCGTCCGGGGTCCTACCACGCCTTTGAGATCCCCGAGCCGAAACGGCGGCTGATCTCGGCGGCGCCCTACCGGGACCGGGTGGTGCATCATGCCCTGTGCCGGATCATCGAGCCGATCTTCGAGCGCACGTTCAGTCCCTGGAGCTATGCCAACCGCGTGGGGTACGGGACGCACCGGGCGCTGCGTCGCTTTACCACACTGCTGCGCGGGCACGAGTGGGTGCTGCGCGGCGACATCCGGCAGTTCTTCCCGAGTCTGGACCATGCCATCCTGAAGGAGATGGTGGAGCGGAAAATCCGCTGCCGCCGCACCCTCAACCTGATCGGCCGCATCCTAGACGGCAGCAACGAGCAGGACCCCCTGGCGGATCCGTATTTCCCGGGGGATGACTTGCTGACTCCGGCCGAGCGCCGCTGCGGCCTCCCGATCGGGAACCTGACCAGCCAGTTCTTCGCCAACGTGTACCTGACGGGCTTTGACCACTACGTGGTGGAGCACCTGGGGCAGCGCGCCTACGTCCGCTATGTGGATGACTTCGCAGTGTTCAGTGACGACCAGGCACTGCTGTCTGAGGTGGCCGGCAGGCTCTCCGGATACTTGCAGGGGCTGCGACTGAAGCTCCACCCGGCCAAGACGCAGTTGCGCCCCACCCGGCTCGGATCGCACTTCGTCGGGTACTACGTGCTGCCGGACCGGGTGCGGGTGCGCAATGAGAATCTGCGGCGGGGCCGGCGGCGCCTGCGGGCCTATCAGCAGCAGTTCGCGGCGGGCGATCTGACGGTAGCGGAACTGACCGGGCGGATTCGCTGCTGGATCGCGCACCTGGACCATGCCGACACCTGGAGACTGAGGGAACAGCTATTTGCGGCGCTGCCATTCATCCGGATGGCAGGCCGCGAAGACGGGGCAGGCATTTCGGGTCCTGCGCGGGGGCTCGTGGAACAACAACCCGAACAACCTCCGCTCTGCCAACCGCAACAGGAACACTCCCGACAACCGGAACAACAACATCGGGTTCCGGTTGGCCAGCACTCTCCACAAGCCGGAACTGCGCTGCGGGAGCGGCGCGGGCGTGCCGGAGAGAGTCCAGACCTGCTCCGGTCCCCGCAGCGATGCGCGGCGAATAGCAACCCGGGGAGCGGGGGCTGGTAAGCCGCACAGCACAAGGTCACCGCTCCCCACCCTCCCCGGTGGTTCCGCCCGCTTTCCTGCCGGATGTCGGACGGCGCGGACGACGCGATGGAACTCGAACTCCAGGAGATCCCGCGCGGCCCCGTTGCTGTGAGTGCTCCGGGTGATGGATGGCAGGTCTCGTGCCGGGGTCAGGGGGCTGCGCCCAGGCTTCGGAGACCCGCCTCCACCGTGACTTCGCGGAACGACTGCCGGAGGCGGGCGTCCGCCTGCGCCTGCCAGTGGGCCCTGAGCGCCGGCGCTGCCGGGTCGGCCGGCACGGAGTTGACGACGGCCAGGGCATAGTCGGACAGCGGACGGCCCGCACATTCCAGGATCAGGTCGGGGGCGGTGGAGACGCCGGTGGCGGAGTACGCGAAGCAGCGGCGGAGGGTGCGGCGTGCGGCCGCGAGTTCCACAGGCGCGAAGGCAGGGTCGCCGGGCGGGCCTTGAGGCGCCAGCAGCACGGTGACGCCCCGATCCGTGATCGCCTCCAGCGTCGCCTGTGCGTCTGCCGGAACGCAGACGTTTTTGCGGGCGGGCCAGATGTCGCACATCCCGTAGTTCGCGGCGGGGGCTTCGTGCTGGAAGGTGAAGTAGTCGGGGTAGGCGAAGAACTCCGGCCCTCGCTCCCGACAGCGGTCGTAAAAGGCTGTTACGCAGGCGAGGATCAGGGTCAGGGCGCCGAGGCCGTCCAGGCGGAGGGGCGCGATCACTCCCAGACGGTCTGTGTCGCGCAGGAACGAGAAGAACTGCGAGTGAGGAACGGGCGCGCCGCGCCATTCGACGTGGAAGTCGGAGCCGCGCAGGGAACTGCTGTGCATGGGTGTGGGCCGGAACGGGGTGTGGGGTCGGTACCAGGCGGAGGCCGGGTCAGGCGGCCGCCGCCTGGTACTTCCGCAGTTGCTCTTCGTCCACCTGCACGCCAAGCCCGGGGCCGGTCGGCACCGGGATCCGGCCGTTCCGGATGGAGAACGGAGTCGCCAGGATGTCCGCGACCAGGCTGTGGTACGTGGTGTCGCTCGCCAGGATGAAGTTCGGTGTCGAGGCCACGATGTGGGCTACAGCGGCCGTCTTCAGGCCCAGGTCATGCGAGCAATGCATTACGCAGGGGAGCCCGAATGCTTCCGCCACGGCGGCTACCTTCTTTACGGGCCAGATGCCGCCCGCCGAAGCGGTATCGGGCATGAGCACATCCGCAGCGCCCGCCTGTGCGATGGGTACGACCGACGCGCCCTCAAAGATCGCCATGTTCACGGCGATGGGGACGGCAATCGTCTGCCGGAACCGGGCGAGTGCCTCCACCTCGTGACCGGAACAGGGGTCCTCGAAGTATTGCAGCCCGCCGATCTCCGCCATTCCGCGCAGTACCCGCTCGGCGTCGGCCGGCGAATACCCTTCGTTCGCATCCGGACGCAGGGTCGCCCGGTCTCCTATCGCCTCGCGGATCGCGCGGGCGATGGCCAGGTCTTCCTCTACTTCGCGCCCCGCCTTGGTCTTCAGGGTGGTGAAGCCCCATTGCGAGAGACACATGAGCGCCGCCTCGGCGGACGCCGTGGGCTCGCGAATCCCGATGCACGCGCAGAGTTCGACCTCAGACCGCAGGCGTCCGCCGAGCAAATCGCACAGCGCATACCCCGCCGCCTGTCCGATCAGGTCCCAGCACGCCATCTCGATCGCAGACCGCGGATACGGCGCCACTCCCGCGTCCGCCAGCGCCTGCAAGAACCACTCGATTTGCGTCGGATCTTGCCCGATTACCAGGTCTGCGACCTCGATCGGAAGGTGTCCCCCGCCCTCGCCCCAGCCCACCAGGCCGCTATTGGTCTCCAGACGTACTATCAGGGAGGCCGCTCTCTGCGTCTGCCCGCGCCGGCTCCGGTACGGATGGACCGGTGGGTTGTAGGGAATGAACACACGGTAGGTCTGAAAGGTGCGGATCTGCACGACAAGAGCCTCCGAGAAGCGCGGGGGGCCACAACATCCCCGTGCAGAACATAGCGTACTGGACCCACAAGGGGCACATACACGCAGTCACCCGCGAGCGGTGGTCGTCCCGGAAGCAAGAACCCGGGTGGCGCAGACACGATCGCAGCCGGTGAGGCCCTCTCGTCGGGGGTGACGGCCTCCCCAGCGAGGTCCCGACGGGCATCGAGACGCCGCGGTTGCGACCGAGACGTGAGAACCACGATGGATCTCGCAGCACAGGGTAGCGTGCGATCCCTCCCCGCCACTCGGTCCGCATGAGGCAGTGTCACCCGCGGGCGGCGCCGCCCATCCCGATGTGCGCAAGGCGGGCTCCCTCGGTGGCGGTGAGGCGTTTCCGGTGTTCCTCAGCT
>SYMT01000372.1 GCA_005805375.1 Actinomycetota bacterium | reverse complement strand
GGACCCTGCAACCCCAGTCACCTGGAAACCTGGGAACCTACGAACCCTAGAACGCCACGAACCGTGGAAACAAGAAACCATGAACGACGCGGTGCGCTGGTTGGCGCCGATCCTGATCGGCTACCTTCTGGGTTCGATCCCCTTCGGCTACGTAATCGTACGGGCGCTGAAGGGCATGGACATCCGGGAGTACGGATCTCATAACATCGGGGCAACTAATGTGCTCCGGGTGGTAGGCTGGTTTCCAGCACTCCTGACGCTCGTGGGGGACATCGCCAAAGGGGTGCTGCCTCCGCTGATCGCGGTTTCGCCCTGGTTTGGCGCGCCGGAGCCGAATCCCTGGGTGGTCGCACTCGCCCCGATGGCGGCAATCTGGGGGCACGCCTATTCCGCCTACTTCTACTGGAAGGAACGGAAGTTCTCCCGCGGCAAGGCCGTGGCCACCGGCCTCGGCGCGATCATCGGGTTCGTGGGCGCGGGCCAGGTGGGCTGGCCGGTTCTCGCAGTGGTAGCCGGGATGTGGATAGGGTCCATTCTGCTCCCGCGCCTCGTGTCCGGCAAGTTTGGGTGGGTCTCCCTGTCGTCGCTGCTGGCGGCCGGAGCATTGCCGGTGGCGACCGGGCTCACCGGGGCCGCCCTCCCCTACACCCTGTTTGGGGTTGGCGCAGCGGTCTTTGTCTTCTGGAAGCACAAGGAAAACATCGGCCGGCTGATTGATGGGGTCGAACCGCGCCTGGGGGAAAAGCTGCCCCTGGCGGGGGTGGATCGGGATG
Organism: Actinomycetota bacterium; assembly: GCA_005805375.1. GTDB lineage: Bacteria > Armatimonadota > SYMT01 > SYMT01 > SYMT01 > SYMT01. Next base: position 27,600 of record SYMT01000372.1, on the reverse strand, counting down.
AAGTCGCGTGCGCTTTTATGATTCACGCCATCACTCCCGAAGACTGGTTTCAGCCGCGGCGGCTCGGATGGGCTGCCCGCCTCGGCCAGACCGGTCTACTCCCTCCAGGGGCGCTCAAGCGGGCGATGCTGTTGCTCCGCCCGATGAAGGTGGATACCGTCCGCGGCATCCGCGTGAGCGATGGCCGCACGATCCAGGCACATCTGATCTGCGTGCCGTGGCTCCCCGAGCAGATCAAGGCACATCCGAGGCTGGCGGTGCGCCGCGCCATCCAGGCGGCCCATCTGGCTCGCGACCTCGGGGCGCGCTGCATGGGGCTGGGCGCGTTCTGGAGCGTAGTGGGGAACAAGGGCCTGGAGGTGCAGCAAGGGGCTCCCTTCATCCCGATCACCAACGGCGGCGCCTACACTGCCGGCACCGTGAAGGCCGCCGTGCCGCTCGTGATGGGCAAACTGGCGGCGCGCGGGGTTGAGCCGGAGCACGCGGTCGCCGCGGTGGTGGGGGCGAACGGCGTCGTCGGCTTCGGCATCTGCCGGCAACTGGTCGGTCAGGTGGCGCACATCCGGATGATCGGCACTGACGTGGAACGCCTCGAACGCACCGCAGCCCTGCTGCGGCGCCGCAACCGCCGGGCCGAGGGTACGGTGACCACGGTATCGCTTTCCACAGACATGGCGGACTGCCGCGAGGCGAACATCGTCTTCACCGCCACGTCTACGGTAGATCCTGTCCTCTTCCCGGAGCATCTACGCGCCGACGCCGTGGTCTACGATATGGGACGGCCGGCAGACGTGCATCCTTCGGTGCTCGATCTGCCAGGGGTCACAGTGATCCCCGGCGGCGTGGTCCGCCCTCCCGGCGAAGTGCAGCAGCACATTGATGTACACTTCGGCGCCGGGTGCATTCCGGCGTGCATGGCCGAAACGCTGTTGGTGGCGCTGGACGAGTGCTACGACCGGGTCAGTCTCGGCGAGTACACCAGCAGCGAGAACATTGATTACTTTGTCGCGCTGGCGGAGGATCTCGGCTTTCAAGTCGTGGACGAAGCCGCCCGGCCGGATGCCCCTGCACCCCCGAAGAGCGCCCCGGCGCCCGTGCGGGCATAGTCACCGGAGACACGCGGAGGGACGAATACGGCCGCCGCCACACGCGAAAAAGTGGATTCCCCCTCCTCGTGCACCGATAACATGGTGAGATCACCTTCGAGGTGGAACCGCGGTAGGAGTAGGCACGCGCGGGGAACGTCAGGGCGTGGAGCCTGCGGCGCGGGGGCAGGCAGTGGCGGGGCGGGCTGCAAATTCGGATGCTTTCGAAACTACTGCGGAAGTCTCCCGCAACCTTTCGCCCGGCCCTCACTCTCACTAACCTGAATGTGGAGGAGTAACAACGTGCAAGACACCCGGTCAGGAGTTTGTGAGCAGGCCAGCCGCCTGCGGTCAGCCCACCTCGGACGGCGCGAGGTGCTGCGCATCGGCGCGCTGAGCGCGTTGGGGCTCACTACCACGCAACTCGGAGCCCTGCGCGCCGCTGATGCCGCCCCGCGCACCGACCGCGCGTGCATCCTGCTCTGGCTCTCCGGCGGCCCCAGCCAACTCGACACCTTCGATCCAAAGCCGGACGCCCCCGCCGAGATCCGCAGCCCGTTTGCCCCCATTGGGACCTCGGTTCCGGGCATTCAAGTCACTGAACTCTTCCCCCGCCTCGCGCGCCAGGCCCATCACTATGCGCTCCTGCGCTCCGTCTACCACACGCTGGATGACCACGCGCGCGGCATGTGCTGGCTCCTCGCAGGTCGGCTCCACGACAGCATCCGCTACCCAAACATGGGCTCCGTCGTGGCGCGCCTCCGCCAGAAGCCCGGAGCGTTGCCGGCCTTCGTTACCATCCCGCGCATGAACCTGGTCGCGGGGCTTTCCGCTACCGATCACGCACAGACGGCAGGGGATCTGGGTCGCTCCTGGGATCCGCTCACGCCGGACGGAGTGCCCGGTGTCGAGGGCTTTCGCCTGACCGACCTGGATTTGCCCCGTGAGGTCTCCACCGAACGGTTCCAACGCCGGGTACAGTTGCTCGACCGGAACGAGGCGGCGGAATCCGGTGGGGGCCAGGACGACCTCCGGCGCCGCGCCGTGGAACTGGTTCGTTCGGATCGCATCCGCGCCGCCTTTGATCTGGAAGCGGAACCCACAGCACTGCGGGATCGCTACGGCCGCCACGGATTCGGACAGAGCACGCTGCTCGCTCGACGACTGGTGGAACGCGGCGTCCAGTTCGTCAACGTGAATTGGCCGAACTACTATCAGTGGGACCACCACACCGAGTACGCCGGTCGCATGCAGTACCAGGCCCCTCCGCTCGACTTCGCGCTCGGCAGCCTGTTGGAAGATCTGGCGGACCGTGGGATGCTCGACAGCACCCTCGTCCTCTGCATGGGTGAGTTCGGGCGCACCCCGAAGGTAAACGTGCATGCTGGTCGGGATCACTGGGTCCACGTGATGACCGTCCTCGCGGCGGGAGCAGGCATTCGCGGCGGGCAGGCCATCGGGTCCAGCACTTCCGACGGCGGCTACCCGCACGACCGCCCGATCCACGCCCGCGATGTGGTCGCTTCCGCCTACCACGCCCTCGGCATTGACCCGCTCACCGAGTTGCACACGTTCGACGGACGGCCGTTTCAGTTGCTGCCGAACGCAGAAATCGTGCCGGAACTCTTCCACCGCACGCCGTCCGCCGGCCGGAGCCTTACCACGCGGTCCTGAACGCCGGGGTGCAGTCCGGTCGTGGCGTGAGCCCATGCCGGCGGGATGCCGGCGTTCCCGGGGCGGCTTGACGCCTCCCGAGAGCATTGCTTTTAGCGAGAGGATTCGGCTGGGCTACCGGCAGTCTTCCCGTCCATTGCCGGGGTCGCTCGTCGAGCGTGTGACGCAGGATGAACGGTGCGGTGGTCGGCCCGTGCAGGTCCACTTTGCTGAAGGGGGACGTACCAGACTGCCACTGGAACGCGCACTGCAGAATGCACCCCTGCTTCTGCTTGGCTCCCCCCGTGTGGCCCACCCCCCCCGAGTTGTTGATGGCGTCCGCACCCCCCGGTTGCTTACCAGTCCGAAGGTGCCGAGATCGCGTGCCTTGCTCGGATCCACGATCCCATTGGTGTTAGCGTCCTTCCACTGGCCGGGCCGTCTATCCGCAGCACGGTCTGGGTGGTGGGACCCAGGTCGGTCAAGAACCATCGCGGCTGCGACTTGGATGCGCTCGCGCTGGGGTCGGAGAACGTCTCTGAAACGTCTCAGGGCCGATCTGCGCGCGCGCGGAGGAACCCGGCAGCGTCACTGCGCAGGAACCGGAGGCCCCGCGCCGGAACGTGCGGACACGACGGCCGGCGACCTCCGCACCCAGACCCGCCGGCACCTGATCCGGCCGGCGCGCCGGCTCCAGCGCTCGGGGGCCGGAAACTCGCAGGCGTTCCTGCGTGCGAGAACGACCGTGATGCGCTCCTCTGACCCCGGCCCGGACCCGGACCTGGGCACGGCCCCTGGGCGGTGCTGGGTCCCGGGCCGGTTCATCAGGCTGGGAAGCGCCGCGCTCGGCTCCGTTCCAGACGGCGCACATCGGCCCGGTCCTGCGGCCGGTTCACGGTGCGCTTGTTCCGGACACGGTCTTTCGACGAAATGATGGGAAACTCCAGCTCGTCGCTCCTCCGCAGTGTCCGGTTGGGCCAGGCTGCTGCGAACTCGACACCGGGGCGCGAGGTCAGAATGTCCACGCGAACCGGCGCCATCCCGAACTGGTAGATCATTCCCGGCTCCTCGAACGAAGCGGGCTCCAACTCTGCCGCCCTGCGGCGACTTCCTGCTTCCGGTCCGGACGCTGGCGGCGCCTCAAGCCGGAGTTCCGGGCTCGCCCGGTCTACTTGCTGGCGGTCACGGCAGCCGTGTTCGAAGAACTCGCCAGACCGGCGGCAGACCTGGCCTCAGCACGGCGGCACGGGGCAACCGGAGCCGCGCCCGGTATCGGTACTCCGGGTTTCCTCCGACCATACGCCCGGCCGCCGAGCCGGAGGGGATGAGTTCCCTCGCCATAGCGCCTTGCTCGAATGCGGCGGCATAGCCGAAGGGCTGGTATACTCCAAACGGGAGGAATCGGGAATGTCCACTTTCGCGCTCGAACCAACGTCCGCTGTTTCGACGCCCTGTGGTATCGCGGAAACCCTTGAGGGGTCGCTGGATACCCTCCGCTGCCTGGTCGAGGCGGACCGCGTCGAGGCCGCCCGGGCACTGGCGGTCCGCCTCTTGTCGGCCTGGCCCGAGGACCGACGGGTGCAACGGTGGGCTCGGGTGTTGGCCCCCCCTCGGGTTTTCCCAGCATCCAACGATGATCCGAGACAGGCGCCCATCGACCGTTCCGCGGAGCTGGGTTGGCTTGATGCACACCGGCACGAGCATCCCGGCTGCTGGATTTCGTTGAGCGGGAGCCGCCTGATCCTCGCGGATCCCAGCCTTGCGCGCGTGGTCGCGGAGAATCGCCGGGTTCTAGAAGATCAACCGGCCCTGCTCTGGTTCGAACCGGTGTCGAGCCCATGAGTGAACCCGTCACGTATTCTGGCTGGGGACGCTATTACCCCGGGGCCCGCGACGAATTGGGGCGGGAAACCCTGCTGACCGTGTCCTGCAGGATCGAGAATCTACCAGACGAGGTCTTTGCGCTCCTGGATACGGCAAGCTCGTGGTGTGTGCTTCACCGCGAAACGATCGAGGCACTGGGCTGCGAGGCGATTCCAGGCGAGCCCCTGGTGCGATTGTCTACGCGCCTTGGATCGTTTTCGGGCTGGCTCGATCGTTACACGCTCTGCTTCAAGGCCGACAGGGGAGAGTCTCTTCAAATCGACGCGACCTGGTTCGTGTGCGTCGACTGGCCGGGCCCCATGGTCATCGGCTGGAAGGGCGGGCTGGAACGGCTGCGGTTCGGGTTGGACCCGGCCACCGAACGGTTCTATTTCGGTTGGCTCTGATCAGCCGACCAGCAACCCAGAGGCTGGGGCGACGGAGGTTCTCACCGACTGCGGACCCTGCGGGGGGAGAGCGCGTCCCTCCGTGCCGGAATGTCGCCCGGCCTCTCCAGCGACCCTCTTCCGTGCCCCCTCCGCGCTCCGCGGCACACTCCCTCGCGGCATCGTGTGCGGGATGACCCACGCTGTCGGCGCGCAACCCTGACATCTCCCCTGCGTGCGCGGTCGGCGGCACTGTGGGGGGTAAACCGGTCCGCGCTGGGGGCGGATACGTCGCGGTCGGGGTCGTGCAACTGCCGGCGGGGCGCCAGGCTACCCCGGCACGGGCACGCGTTTCCCCAGCCAACTTCGCCGGCCGAGCGCCCCGGCGGGGCGCCCGACCAGCGCGACAATCCTTCTTTCGAAGTCAGTGTTCTTGCTTGCCTGGAGAATTCCTCTCCGCGCGTCCCGTGTCTGCACCACTGAAGGGAAAGTGCGCACCGGCGATTCACAGAACGGGCGGCGACCCGACGAGGGGATCGGGGCATCGCTCTATAGTCCCCCGATTCCGGAGTTGGGTGGCAGGTAGAGCCCGAGGGCGATGTCGAGCGCGCTGCGCAGGAAGCCGGCGCTGAACTCGCCGAGGACCAGACCGAGGAAGAACGGCAGCGCCGCGCGGTAGCCCTTGAGCCCGCCGTAGCGGAGCACGAGCGCCTTGACGATCCAGGCCACCAGCAGGGGAAGCCAGAGGCGGAAGAGCCCGAAGCTGCCGCTGATGAGATAACCGGCGGGATGGAACGGCCAGTCCACCATCCGTGCCCTCGCGACGGCCAGCAGCAGCGCCGTCACGGCGCCGAAGAGGTAGGCCAGGGTGGATCCCTGTTCCGACTGCGTCGGATTCTGGAGAATGGCTTCGAGGCGGCGCCAGGTTTCGGGCCCGTGCCGCAGGCCCGGGCCCCGGTACTTGGCGCTCTCGAATCCGATCTCGTAGGTGCAGTGCAGCAGGGCCCAGAACGCCAGCAGGACCCCCAGAGCGCTGGCCAGCAGCAGCACCACCGTGATGCCCGGCAGCGGCACGCCGGCGCGGTGGCCGAGGCGCAGCGCATCGGTGTGGGTCTGCATCGGGAACTGGCGGCCGGTGCGCGTGAGCCAGTAACCGAGGCTCATGCCCGCCTGCTCGCCGGGGGTCCACGCCCCGCTCCCGCCGACCCGGTTCAGGATGTCCTCCGGTCCGGCTCGGAAAAACTCGATCGTCGGTAGGCCCACTTCCGCGCGGATGCGGGTCACCACCAGCACGAACGTGAGCAGCAGCCCCAGGTAGAGGAAGGCAGTGGCCGGACGCATCCCGGCGTGCACGGCAAATCCGAGGAGCAGGCCGAAGCCCCCTGCCAGGCCGAAGACAGCCGTACGATACCCGAGCGGTTCGCCGTCGTCCTGGGGCCGCACCAGGCCGAACGCGGCGCGCAGGACATGGGCCAGGTGATCTCGCGCGTGCCAGAGGACAACGAGTGCGTAGCCGAACAGGGCGCCGACCCCCTGTTGGCGGATGAACGGGAACCCATTCGGGTCCACGTGCCCCGCCCCCGCCGCGAGCACCATCTCCACACGAGACAGCGCGAAGAAGAAGAGCACCGAAAACCCGATCTGCAGCGGCAGCAGGAAGCAGAGTCCCACCGCGAACGGAAACGTGGCGATCGGCACATTACCCATCGCGCTCCAGGGGAGATCCGGAAAGCGGTAGTTTTCCACTCCGACGTGAATGTCCGGGAGCGAAGGCCAGAGGAAGCGGCAGAGCGCCGCGATCTGCCCGAACGCACCGACCCCGAACCCAACCCAGAGCAGGGGACGCCGGAAGAGCGTGTCGCCCTGGAGGAGCACCTGGACCGGCACTTCCGCGATCGGGTAGCTCAGGCGCTCGTGGTCCCACTGCCGCCGAAACAGGGCCGCGCCACAGAGCATCACCCACACCAGAACCAGTGCGAATCCGGTCCACCAGCCCAGCGGCTCGAGCCACGGCAGCACGTGATCCCACCGGTAGAGCGTGCTGTTGCCTCGGTACAGGTCGTCCACCGCCGGACCGCGTGCCGGCACCAGATGCGACGGCACCAACGGCAGGATGCGCGCTGCCCATGGTTCCCCCGGCGCCGATCGCCGGACGACGTACGTGATCGTGGAGAACAGAATCTGCAACTGATCGTGACCGGCGAGGTTCGTCGCGGCGCAGACAGCCACATAAACCACCACCATCTCTTGGACGGTTAGACGCCAGCCGGGTCGCCGTCGCCCGACCAATGCATTCCACACGCGGAACAGGAGGAGCAGCGTCAGACCGTTGAAGAACAGGGACGCAGTCGTCGCGTTGTCCGACTGCCGCACGTACTCGATCTGGATCAGCCACCACGCGTTCAGAGGCAGCAGTACAACTGCGAGACAGAGGGCACGCATGGGGGTTTCGGGGTCCGGCTCGAACTCGTCGTCGTCCTCGTCGGGCGGGACGGAGTAGCCGGAATCGCCACTCCGTCGGAACTCACGTTACCGTCACTTCCCGCTCTCTGCGCTCTGCTTTTCCGTTCAATACACCTCGTGGTAGTGGTGCGCGTAGATTTCCTCGCACCCGGCGCGCAGGCCGGCGTCCTCGGTGAAGTCGTCCCCAAAGCGGTCTACGGTCAGAGCGGTCGCCGGTCCCCAGACGGGTTTGCCGCTCACCAACTCGGCGACGATGCGCCCTACACCCGGAGAGCGATCAATGCCTCCGACGGCGCAGGCCGAAGCTACGAGCAGGCCGCGGCAGCCGGCGGGCTCACCGACGAGAAGTTTCCCATCCGGCGAGATGGTGGGCAGTCCTCGCCGTTCCTGCACCACGACCGCATCTCGCAGGCAGGGGAAGAAGCGGCCGGCCGCCGCGGAAAGCTGGCGATACCCGACAGGGTCTGCTTCCAGTGCCGCAATCTCGAAGTGCGGCGGAAAGTCAGCCATGTCGAAGCTGAGCGGGCGGTAGCCATACCCGCCGACGAGCAGCCCTCCCGCCTCGGGCCGGGCATACACCTGCGGTTCAGTGATGCGCACGATCGGCTGGTCCGGCAGGACGCCGGCGATCGGCGCCGTAACGAACGCCTGATGACGCACCGGCACGGTGGGGAGGTTGAGCCCCAGGTCCTGACCGAGGCGGCGCGTCCACGCACCGGCGGCCAGCACCACCCAGCGCGTCTCGATCCGCCCTTCCGGGGTGTGTACGGCGCAGACGCTCCCATCGCGGGTTTCGATGCGGGTCACCGGCAGCCGGGTGCGTATGCTCACCCCGCGATCGCGGGCCGCCGCGGCAAACGCGACCGCTACCGACTTCGGCTCCACCCACCCATCACGCGGGATGGAGAGCACAGCCGCGTCCGGCGGCAGATCGAGCAGTGGCACGCGGCGCTGCACCTGCCCTGCTGAGAGAAACTCCACACGATCTCCGTTCGCCGCCGCCACCTGCTGCCGATCCTTCAGATCGGTCCGATAGCGGTCGGTGAGGGCTACCCGAAGGCTGCCGGTCTGCCGGAAGTCAATCGGGTACCCGGTGCGATCACGGAACCGCTCGAAGAACTCGATACAATACGTACTGAACTCCAGCGCAACCCGGTCGCGGTTCAGGTATCCCGTCTGGCCCGCGGCGAACGGGGTAGTGCCGCTCGCGATGGGACCTTTGTCGAGCAGCACTACCCCGTGTACTCCCGCCTCGGCCAGATGAAATGCCGCGCTGGCGCCGAGCACCCCGCCGCCGATGATGACTACCCCTGCGTGTGTGGACCGCACCGTTTTCTCCTCGCTCCGGGCCTTCAGGGATGGAGCGGCTCGGTGCAGTATTGTACCATCACGAAGACGGGTAGCCCACGACCAAGTCAGTCACCGTGAACCAGTGTCTGGATGTTCACATTGCCCCAGAGCACCGTGTCGCCCCAGAGCACCGTGTCGCCCCACAACACCGTGTCACCCCACAGTACCGTGTCACCGGCGACGCTGTTGTCCCCCCAGAGCACAGTGTCGCCCCACAGCACGGTATCGCCCCAGAGCACCGTATTGCCCCACAGATTCTGGCGCACGGCAAGGACCGCATCGCCCCACAATACCTGGTTCTTGTGCAGCACTTCGCGGCTCCACGGGAAGGTGTACCCCGACAGGGTGGTTTGTCCCGCCAGCGCTCCGGTGATCCAGGTGGAACCCACCGACTTCGTGGTGTCAACCCGCGAGGCAAGGTCCACCGCGGCCAGTGCGTTCACGCTGCCCGCCCCCTGCGTCAGCCGGGAGAGACCCGTGCGCAGCAGTACACCGGCATTGTCCCTCAGCGCCAGTTTTTGTGCGGTGAACATCAGGATGGCCTTCACGGCGTTGGGCGTCAGCGTCGGACGCGCCTTCAGCATCAGCGCGGCCACACCGGCGACCTGCGGCGCCGCCATGCTGGTGCCTGACAGGCGGAAATAGTTGCCCTGCCCGACTTGATTGGCGGGCGGATCCACTCGATTTCCGGGAAAGGTCTGGTGCAGCACCGAAGAGTCGGAGGCCATCGAGTCAATCTTGTTTCCCGGCGCTACGACATCGGGCTTGACGTGAAGATCGTGGTAACTGGGACCGCGGCTGCTGAACGAACAGACGGCATCGTCTGCCCGCCTCCCGGTCGCGAAGGTGTTCAACGCGCCGACGGTGATGGCGCTCGGCTCATTGCCGGGACAGGAAATGCCCCCGTAGCGAATCGCGCCGGCGGGATCCTTCCCCCGGTTTCCTGCGGAGCACACGACGACCATCCCGGCCTGCACGCACCGGCGGACCGCCGCGCAGAGGGGATCTGTTCCGGTTCCCTCACCGGGAGTGTGCCCGAGAGAAAGATTGATCACGCGGATCTGATACGTGGCCCTGTACTGGACGCACCAGTCCAGGGCCGAAATGACGGTGCTGACAGAACCTCGTCCCTGGCTGTCCAGCACCTTGAGCGCCACCAACTCGGCCGCCGGGGCCACTCCCGTGACTACCCCGCCGCACTGGTCGCCATTCGACATCACGATCCCTGCCACATGCGTGCCGTGTCCGTGATCGTCATACGCGGAAGTCTGGTTCGAGACAAAATCCTTCCAGCCCACAACACGGCTGCCCGAGGTTTTCTTCCAGTCACTGTGGCCTCCGTCCCGGGCGCCGGTGTCCAACACGGCGACCCGAATTCCGGCCCCCTGGTTACTGAATGTACTCCAGACGCGATCGGCGCCCAGCGTCACGTTGTCGAAGTCACCGTGTGCCTCGAGTTCCCGATCCGGGGAAACCCACGCGACATCCGACCGGGCGGCGAGCTGCGCCAACGACCGGTAAGGCACGCGGAGCGACGCCATCCCCGTCGCGCCCAGACTCCGGCGAAACACTCCCCCCACCTTCTCCGCCACCGCGCGGCCGTCCGCAGTCCCCGATTGAAACTGCACAATCACGGCCTTCATGGCACTGCTGTGGGAAAAGTCTCGCGCCTGTCTTGCCAGATCGGGCGAGAGCCGGGTCGCCTGCGGAGTAGCCCGTACCGCAGTGCAGAGCAGGCCCACTACCCCGAGAAGCACCATCCCGCGGCTGAGCGCAGCCGCATCCACTCTTACTCCCATCGTATACCCTTATGCCGCTCCTGGGTTCGTGAGGCGATGCGCCGCACGGCCGAGTGACCCTGCGGCAAGAACCGTGCCACGGGATCGGATCGTCGGGCTCTCACTTCCCACAGAGAATTCCACTTATACCTACGGACAGGCCGGGCGCCACGCCTAGTCGTTCGATCGGCGGACCGGAACTCATCCAAAAGGAGGAGGGAACAGTTCCCCTGTTGATCGAGCCGGATTGCCGCAACCAGAGCAGGGGAACGCGCGTTCCATGTTGAAGCAGTCATCGGGAGTGAACCATGCGACGACAAACTCTGGAGCAAGCCACGGATCTGACGCACGTCTCCGACCTGGAGCGCCTGCTGAATCCGTACCTGGATCAGGTGGCACAGGGGCTGCACGGTGTGCCGGAGGCAGAGAAAGAACGTCTGCTCGGCCTCGCCAGAGCGCGGGTGGAATTGGACCTGGAGCTGAATCCCTCCGTCAGCGAGGCGGGGGTGCAGGCTTCGCTGGCGCGTGTGGGCGCCCCGTCGGCGCTGGCCGCACAACTGCGCGCGGAAGCAGTGCTGCCGGGTGAGCCGACAGCGAATACCACTCCGCTCACCGCGTGCCGGAGCTGCCGGCGCGAAGTCAGCCGGGACGCGCAGGCGTGCCCCCACTGCGGGGCCCCGTTTCCGGCCCGCCAGGCCTGGACGGGGCGGGGCTACGAGTATCGCTCCCCCCAAACGCTCTGGGGCCTGCCGGTACTTCACGTCGCCTACGGACGGAACGCCGAGGGCAAGCTCCGGGTGGCGAAGGGGATCGTCGCCATCGGACAGTTCGCCGTAGGAGGCGTCGCCATCGCACAGTTCGCTGCCGGCGCCGTTTTCGCGCTCGGGCAGTTCGCGGTGGCGCCCATTGCCGTCGGCCAGTTCGCACTGGGATTGGTGGCCGTCGGTCAGTTCGGACTCGGTCTCCTTGCCGGCGTCGGGGTGTTCGCGTCCGGGCTCTGGACAAAAGCGCTGGTCACCTTGAAACCGTGAAAGGATGAGGGCATGGACAGGGGAGCGTCGCCGGTGACGGAGAGAGGATGGCCCTCACCTTCCACCCTCCATCCGGTCCCCTGCCGTCACTCATCCGTTCGCGCGCGTCACTGAGCCGGTTTCTTCTGCCGCTCGCGGGCTTTGTCAATCCCCGGGGGCTGGGGCGTGTCCTCGGGGAGGACCTTCCAGGAGGCGCCGTTTTCGCGATAGGCGCGGTAGTCGCGGGGCCGGTAGGCAATGTTGAGGTGAGGGGTCTCGACCACGCGGTCACCCTCATGGTGCGAGGTGACGGCCGCTTCCAGAATGCCGGTGGTGAGCAGCGTGCGCTCAACCGGGTACGGCGCCTTGCGGTTGCGGAAGTGAGCCTGGATGGCGTGCGAGAGGGCCTTGAAGAGACAGCGGTTGTCCCAGGGCCCGACGTAGAAGCTGGTGGCCAGCGGCGTCTTTTCCCCCTTCACCCTGCACGCAAAGGGCCAGCGAGTGCCCGACCGGCCGAAACGCAGGGCTGTGCCTCGCGTCCCGTCGCGATACTCCACCAGGATCCCCCACGGGGACTGCGGACCGCGAAACTGCATCCGGCGCTGCGGAATATCGCGCAGGCGGGGCCGGTCCTTGCCCAGGTCCGTCTCGAGAGCGGCCTCCGCCACCGCCTCCGACCAGCGCCCTGCCTCAGCCGCCTTCCAGAGGGCCTCGCCGGCCAGGAACTGCACGCGCGCCACGCCGGTCTCGCCGCCTTTGCGCGCTTCCAACATTGCCTGAAGCACCTCCAGCGCGTGGAAGTCGTAGCCCTCGAATCCGCCGCCGTGGAACGAGACGGCCTCCTCAATCTCCGCTCCGGACGGCACTTCCAGCGACGGGCGGCGCTGTGCCAGCGGCACGGAGCTGCCCGCCATGAAGGGGATCTTCATCGCGCGCGCGGTATCGTACATCTCCTTCGCCCAGTCCCACCGGTACGAGAGATGCTTGTCGTTGAAGATCGGCACGACCTTACCCGTCTCCCGGAACACCTCTACGCATCCATCGAAGAACCGCTTCCGGGGATACTCGACCTGGCCCCGGTCGTTCGCGGGATATCGCCCGTGCTCGCCGATGCAGAGCACGGCATCCACCGCCAGATCTTTGCCGCCCAGAGTCAGCGCCTCGCGGATATTGCCGCACATCCGCACCCCATATTCCTTCGCAGCAGCACGGGCCAGGTCACCCGGCGGTTCCTGATCGCCCCACAGGCTCACCACATCCATCCCCGGATCGGTCCATTCGCCGTTGAACAGACACGGTTCGAGGAAGTTTTCCAGGATGACGTGGGCATGGCTTCGAGGGGTGCAGGCGGTGTAGATAGCAGCCACCTTCAATCGCCGCTTGGGCTCCTGGGCGGCGGGCGCAGTGGCAGGGAGACAGGTGGCAGCGGCGGCTCCGACGGCCTGTTTCAGAAACGTCCGGCGAGGATTCATTGGGTGGCTCTCCAGCGGGGTTCGCGGTGGTACCAGCACTTTCGCCACTTGCGGCGCAGGTTCCTCGGTACCGTTCTGCAAGACGCGGCCGTCTCTCCCGCCGAATTTCGCCCAGAGTCCGGTGGTGTGCGCGGAACTCTACAGCGGGCATCGTTTCGTGAGTTCGGGCGAGGGGGACGCGCGCCGGCACGCCGGGGCCGCACGGTTGCCTTCACCGGTCAAGATCGGCAAGCCTGAAGAGCGCAGCAGGGACACCCCACACGCCGCATACCATCCCGAACGTCGAAACTCCCGACCCCGTCCGGGTTCAGATAGCCTGAATAGCCCGTGTACCTCGCGGACTGCCGGTCTCGCCGCGGCCTGCCCACGAACGACTTCCTGGCTCATGCGACTTTCACTTTGCCCCACCCAGCAGCGCACCTATGACCGCGTGCTGGCCTGGTTGCCGCATCGCTCACCCATAGTCGTCAACAGCAGCGGGGGCGGTGGGACCACGACCATTCTCCAGCAACTTCATGCCGACCGTGGGGGCGTGCTGCTGAGCTACCGGAATTTTCTCGATACGCTGAATACCCGGCATCCCCTCGCGCTGGATGAAACCTTTGACCAGTGGATGCGGTTGGCGCTGGCCGATCACGATCTGGTGATTCTGGACAATCTTGACCTGTTCGGCGCAGTCGGACAGGGAGGGCATTCGAGCAGCTATCCCCGGCCCGGGTTGGTCACAATTCCGCTCTTACTCCTTCTGGAACAGGCCAGGGAGTCCGGCAAGCACCTCATCTTCGGAGATGGGCGCGTGACGCTGAACGCCCTCAGCGACTACGTGGCTCGGGAGCGAGTGGGGGCATTCACTGAAGAGGACTATCGGCACATCGTGGAGGCCTGGGCGAGGCGAGAGGACGGCACGCTCGCCTGCACGGTGGATTTCCGCAAGGTTTACCGGTTTGCGGGCAATCTGGACGCCCACGATCTCGGGAAGTTGGGTCGCTGGTTGGCCTCGCGCCCCCAGCCGGACACCGACGCCGCCCTGCACTACTTGAAGCAGAGCGGCCTCAGCAGCAACGTGTCGCTTCCGGAGGTGCAGCCCGTCGAACTCAGCGATTTGAAGGGTCTCGACGATGTGATTGCTGCGCTCGAAGCGAACATTATCCTCCCGCTGGAAGAGGATGAACTCGCCTTGCGTCTGGACCTGAAGCCGAAGCGGGGAGTCCTGTTGGCCGGACCTCCCGGCACCGGGAAGACCACTGTGGGGCGTGCCCTTGCCCGGCGCCTGGGCAGCAAGTTTTTCCTCATTGACGGCACGGTCATCGCCGGTACGGGAAACTTTTATTGCCAGGTCGCCGGGATCTTCAACGAGGCGAAGCACAATGCCCCGGCCATCGTCTTCGTGGACGACAGTGACGTGATCTTCGAGGATGGAGAAGAAGGCGGGCTCTACCGCTACCTGCTGACGATGCTGGATGGGCTGGAAAGCGAGTCGGTGAACCAGGTCTGCGTGATGCTCACCGCCATGGACGTCGGCAACCTGCCGCCGGCGTTGCTCCGCTCCGGGCGGGTGGAACTCTGGCTGGAGATGCGCCTGCCGGATGAGGCCGCCCGGCACGCCATCTTGGAGGCATTTCTCACCAAACTCCCTCGCGAAGTAGCAGATTTGGACCTGGAGGCCCTCGCGGCCGCCACCGAAGGGTTCACGGGCGCCGACCTGAAGCGGCTGGTGGAAGACGGGAAGTTGCTCTATGCCTTCGACCTGTCCCGCTCCCTTCCGATGCGCACGGCGACCGAATACTTCTTGTCCGCAGTCGAGGGCGTGGTCAAGAACAAGGCACGCTATGCCCAGGCCGAAGCGCGCGCCCGCCGACGACACCCGTCACGTCCGGCGTACTACAATCCGTACGATGACGATGGTGATGACGATGAGGAAGACGAACCGGAATAGGTCCGACGGAGCGCTCTACGTGATGATGCTCCGGATCGGCTGTCCGCCGTGTGCGATGGGGATCGGCCGGCCCTGGGGGTCGGGAACGGCAATGTTGGGGTCCACCCCCAGGCAATGATAGATCGTCGCGCAGAGGTCGCCGGGGGTCACCGGGTCTGAGTCCGGGTAGGCAGCCTGCTTGTCGGAACTACCGTGAATTGTGCCGCCGCGAATGCCCGCCCCGCTGTACAGCACCGAGTAGCAGGGGGTCCAGTGATCTCGTCCCGCACGCGCATTGACCTTCGGCGTGCGCCCCATTTCGCCCATCACCACCACGAGGGTCTCGTCCAGGAGCCCCCGCGCGTCAAGGTCCTCCATCAGGGCGCCATAGGCAAGATCCAGATAGGGGAGGTGGAACTTGCGCATCAACTCGAAGTTGTTCGTGTGGGTGTCCCACCCGTCGAAGTCTATCTGGATGCGCTCCCAGAAGAGATCCCAGGCCACGGTGACAAACCGCGCTCCGGCTTCCACCAGCCGCCGGCCGATCAACGTTCCCTCGCCGAACAGGCTGCGGCCGTAGCGATCCCGCTCGCTGTTGGGCACCTGGGTCAGGTCGAACGCCTGACGCGCTTCCGGCGTGGTGAGCAGGTCAAACGCCCGCTGATACTGGCGGTCCGTGCCGGCGAGCGCGTTTTGCTTCTCGACCGCGCGGAGGCCGGTGTCCACCTGCCCGCGCAGGGACTGGCGGCGCCCGAGGCGATCCGCAGTGATTTCGGGCGCCAGGGCAGGGAGCCGGGGCATCCCGCGCACGACCTGCGGGTAGCCGCCCCGGGCCGGTTCGGGCACTTTCGGGTCACACTCGGTGTACACCGGATCGTACCGGGACCCGAGAAAGCCGCCGCCGGGTCCCGGCCGGTGGATCGCCTGCCCCCACCCGAGGTAGCAGGGCAGGTGGAAGTAGGCAGGTACCTGCGGCGCTCCCATGCCGAGGTAGTCCACCACGGACCCCATACTGGGCGGGTCGGCGTTTCCGGGGGACACGATGTTGCCGGAGGACGATGGGCCGTTGAATCCGGTGAAGTTGGGGAGGGTGTTGTGATCTCCCCCTTCGTGGTGGGCGGAGCGCACGATGGCCGACCGGTGCATCCAGCGCGCCATTTTCGGCAGCAGCTCACAGATTTCAACGCCGCTCGCGGAAGTACGGATCGGTTTGAACTCACCCCGGTACTCGGAGGGAGCGTCCGGCTTCATGTCCCACATGTCCTGATGCGGCGGGCCTCCCATCAGGTAGAGCAGCAGCACGGATTTCGCCCGCCCCGCCCGCAGAGGCACACCCGGACCTGCACTACGGCTGACCCGCGCGGCCGACGCGGCCTCGGCGGCCAGCAGGTTCGACAGGGTCATCCCTCCGAAGAGGCCGATGGCTCCCGCGCGCAGCAGTTCGCGCCGGGACTGGCCGTCGCACAGACGGCGGGGGCTACCGAGGATGGAAAGCATGGCGGGATGTCGAAGAGTCCGGAAACACCTGCAGAGTGGGAGTGATCGCTTGCAGCAAAGTTGCAGCGGATTTGGGCGGGCGGGATCAGGGCTCACGCACTGTGCCGTTCCATCGAACCGGAGATGACGCGATGATCGGCGAATTGCTCGCAGCCTACCTGGAGCATTCGAGCCTGGAGCGGTTCGAGCAGCTCCGAGCAGCCGCACTGGCACACCCGGCCTACGATCCGTACGGGAGCGTCCTCCGCGAGGCACAGGGGTACCTGTCGCGAAAACGCCCGCGTGCGGCCCGCGATCTGCTGCTCCGCTCCTCAAGGGGGTGGGTGCTGGCGCCGGAGTTCCACAACTTGCTTTCGGTGGCGTTCGGCCTCACCGGTAACGAGGAGGAAGCGCGTCTGGAAGCAGCCCTCGCACGGTGTCTGCTGGACGGCATCCTGAGCACGGGCGACGGGAGCCGGCAGAGGCCCTATCTCGTCTCGTGCCCGTCCGACGAGTACGCAATCCTTGAGGCGCTGGGGAAGCAGATGACCAGCCAGACGCTGACGGAAAACGACGGGCGCATGTGTGATGTGCTCACGACGGATGACGGCGAGAGCTACTGGTTCGACATCGCCGCAGCCTTCGCTCGACTGCGGGAAGGGGCGCCGGCGGAGTGCGCCCCCCGCCGGTGGTGGGAATTCTGGAAACGATAAGGATCTGGAGGACGGAGTGGCATTGGATCGCAGAGCTGCACTGGCAGCGGGAATCATCGGCGCACTGGGTTGGGCCCGAGGCGCCCGGGCCGCGCGGCCGTTCGACAGGGAACGGGACCTGATCTCGTTGCATTACGACCACGCGCCGGATCGGGACGACGGGCACAGCGCCGCGGCCGACCGCACGGTGTTGGAAACGCTGTACGGCATCCCCTGGATCCGCGCGCAGATTCTGCCGGTCTCCGGCGCCTACGGACTGAACAGGAGCACGTTCAATCCGAAGTCGGACGTGGTAATGGACGTCACCTGGAACCCGTGCGGGGGCTGGCTGGCGGCGCACCGGGATTGGAAGGGCGTCGTGGAGACCCTGTTCCGTCGGTGGCGCACCACTCTGCAGGCGGGCGGCGATGTCTGGGTCAAGGAGGGCGGGCAGTCCGACATCACCGCGGAACTCGTGCGCGCGCTCAAGAAGGACGTTCCCGCGGTGGACCCGAAGACCCGCATCCACCTGGTGCAGCACGGCAAGTGGAACGAAGACCAGACCACCCCCGAGGCCCTCGCCTACGTCAAGACGGAGACCGACTACATCCGCATTCGCGACGCCAACCGATTCCTGAATGTGCGCGGCGGCGATCCAGTGTTCGTCCAGGCAGCGACCGCTCACCCGATCTTCGGGCCGGCGTGGAAGGCGGCGTTCGAATACTATCCGGCGGAGATCCGCGTGGATTTCTCGGACACAGGTGAACTGTTCCACATCCTGGGCATGGACCAGATGACGGTGGATGAATTCCGCAAACGGTTCCTCACCCCGCATTCGAAGAGTGCGTAGGGGCAATCCCCGGTGATTGCCCCGTCCGTTGTGGTCGCCCAGCAGCGACCACTCTTTCCTCACTCCTCTCCACTCTTTCCTTCAGCAGGGGCGACGGGGACCAGCGGCGGCGCCGGAGCGCTGTGCCGGCCGAGCCACACCCACGCCGCGCCGCCGGCCAGCACGGCGAAGAGGCTGAACCACTGGGCCTCGGTGAGGCCCAGAGCCAGCACCTTCGCCGTCACACCGCTGCGCAGACCCTCGACCAGGAACCGGTACACGGAATAGCCGGTAATGAAGAGCATCAGGTTCTGCCCGATCCGATACGGGCGACGGTAGGTCCAGATCAAGAATGCGGTGAGCGCGAAATTGAACGCCGCACCGTAGATCTGCGTGGGATGGGAGTGAATGCCCGGCCCGCTTTCCGGGAAGTGGACGCCCCAGGGCGCCGCCGTCGGCGTCCCGTAGCAGCAGCCGTTGAGGAAGCAACCGATCCGCCCGATCGCGTAGCCGAGCGCGAGACCCGGAGCCGCGGCGTCCGACATCGCGAGTGCGGGCAATCGCCGCCGCTTCATGCAGAGCATCCCGGTGAGGATGCCGGCCCCCACGCCTCCGTGGAAGGACATCCCACCCTTCCACGTGGCCGCAATCTCGAATGCGTGGCCGGAGTACTCGCGCCAGTGCAGGGCCACGAACAGGAGCCGGGCCCCGGCAATGCCGGCGATCAGGATCACCACGGCGCTGTCGAAGAGGGCGTCGCCCTTCATCCCTCGCTCCCGGCACAGACGGGCCCCGAGCGCCACTCCCGCCAGAAAGCCGAGGATGACCATCAGGCCGAAAGAGAACAGCGTGAAGGGTCCGATCTGGAACAGCCGGGGATACATCAGGGTAGGGTTCTAGGGTGCAGGGATCCAGGTTCTAGGGTTCCAGGTTGCAGGATCCGGTGATCCTCGTCCTCGCGGGTTGCGCCGCTGCCGCGCCTATGCAGACTGGTTCGCATTCTCCGTGGCGGGGCGGCAATCCGGACTGAGGAACAGGGAAGCGGCAATGAGTGCGATGGCGCCGACCGTGATAGCGCTGTCCGCGACGTTGAATATGGGGAACCACCCCAGATCGAGGAAATCCACGACTTTGCCGAGCCGAATGCGGTCCAGCATGTTGCCGACCGCCCCACCCAGCGGCAGTGCCAGTCCGAATTCGAGCAGCCAGGAAATCGGACGCGGACCGCGCGCCAGCTTGAAACGGAACCACGTCAGACCCACCGCAGCGCCGGCCGCCGTCAGAATCAGCAGCGGTCCCCCGTTGCGGAACTGGCTGAAGGCAACTCCCGGGTTGTGCACATGGGTGAGGACCATGAACCCCGGGATGAACGGCACCGACGGCCCGTTCAGCGGGAGGAATCGTTCCACCCAATGTTTGGTCACCTGGTCGGCGATGACGACCAGCCCCGCAATGATCCAGAATGCCGCGCGCACGTTCACTATCTTACACGTAGTCGGACCGGGTGTCGAAAAACTCCCGGTCCACCGTGTGCCAGGGCTCAAATGAGGTGGTCAGTTCCTGCGTCCGGCCGGTCTCGGCGGCCACGTACGCCGCGAAGAGGATCTCGTGTACATGCAACTGGAGCTGCCCGTTACAGCGCGGGGTCTCGCCCGCGCAGATGCAGTTGACGAAGTGGTCAATGTGGCTTTCGTTGGGTGTCTCCGGACGCGGGGCAATGCGGTAGCAGTCACGGAACCCCTGCCACTCGATCGGCTCGATCGGCACCCCCAGCGGCGCCGGCTGCTGTGGTGAGTGCAGCACCACGCTTCCGCCGCTCAGCCAGAGGGTCCCCTTTCGCCCGTATACAACGGTGTCATTGCGTGAAAAGGACGTGCCCCAGAGAGTGCGCACCACCGCCTGCTGCCCCGTTTCCCACTCCACGATCAGCGTCACGTTGTCGTCCACATCGGAGTTGACCCGCTTGCCGTCCGCGACCACGCGCTTCGGGAGGAGCGTGTTCACACGCGCCGTCACCCACCGCGCCGGACCGAGCAGGGAGATGAGGCGACTCAGGGGATAGACGAGACAATCCAGCATCGCCCCACCTTGCGCGACCGACCGGTCGTAGTACCAGTTGTCGCGGGGCGGACCTGGGATCAGGAGAGACGCCTCGGCCCCGGTAAACTTGCCGATCACGGCCTCGTTCATCAGCATCAGGAGGGTGAGGAAGGCAGGATTGTGATCCAGGGGCAGGCACATCAGGAGCGCGCCGGACGCGTCTGCGGCGTCTACCATCGCCCGGCAGTCAGCGAATGAGGTGGCCATGGGCTTCTCGTTCAGAACATGGATGCCGCGCCGCAAGGCGGAGATGCACGGTGCCGCATGCACCGAGTGCGGAGTGGTCACTACCACCCCGTCCGGCCGCAACTCGTCAAACATCCGGTCGTAGTCGTCGTACCACCGCTCGACGCCGTGCTCCCGCGCCTTGCGTTCGGCGTTTTCAAGGCGCCGCGCGCACGTGGCCACAAAGGTCACATCGTCCCGGGCCGCAGCCTGACGGAAGAACCGCTCGGATATCTGACCGCATCCGACCATCGCCAGCCGTACCGCACTCATGATTGCTGGTTTCCCCCTACCCACCGATCCAAAAACTCCCCGATGGCAGTGTACGCTGCCACCCGGTTGGGGATCTTCACAATCCCGTGGCCCTCGTCTCCGAAGAGCAGGTACTCAACCGGATGCTGCCGGGCGCGCAGCGTTTCGACCATCTGGTCGGATTCTTCCTGCGGGACCCGTGGGTCATTGGCGCCCTGCACCACCATCAACGGGGCGCGAATCCGATCTACCGCGTGGATGGGGGAGAGGTCGCGCAGCAGCGCGGCATCGCGCACAGGATCCCCGTACTCGCCGGCACGCAGATGACGCCGCCAGGGCCCCGTATGCTGGAAGAACGTGTCGAAATTCGCGATGCCCACGATGTCTACACCGGCAGCCCAGAGTTCCGGCTGGCGGGTCAGGCAGGCCAGCACCGTGAAGCCCCCGTAACTGGCGCCCATGATGGCGATGCGCTCGGGATCACCGATGCCCTGCTCCACCAACCAGTGCCGGGCAAACTCCACATCGCGCAGGGCGTCGTATCGCTTCTCCACGTCATCCAGATGGGAATAGGCATTGCCGTACCCGGAGCTCCCACGCACGTTGGGAGCCAGAACGGCGTAGCCGCGCTGCGCCAGGTATTGATAGATTGCGGAGAAGTTCGGACGATCCTGGCTTTCGGGACCCCCGTGGACGTGCACCACCACAGGCAACCGGTCGGGCGGACCCTCCGGCGGACGATACAGAAACGCCGGGATGGAGAGTCCGTCGTGCGTCGGGTACCGGATGGTTTCCGGCATCACCAGACGGGACGGGTCCAGCCCGTTCAGGGAGGCCTGCGTCCAGCGCGTCCGCTCGCCGCTCTCCCACTCGACGCCCCACACGTTGGCATTGGCCACCGGAGAGTTCAATGTCACGGCAACCCGCTCGCCATCGACGGACATCCGACAGGCAGTAGCCACGCCGTCCAGGGGAAACCGGCGCACCGCGGTGAGGCACCCATCGGTGATGCAACCCAGGAGCAACTCCGACCAGCCCTCGCGATTCACCAGGCCGGCCAGGCGTCCGCCGGCAGCGACGTCGCACTGCTCCAGGTCGGCGTCGTCTGCGAAAAGGGGCGTTAGTGAGCCGTCAGGGCCATCCAGGTCCAGGCGGAACAAAGCGAGAAAGTCACGGCCGCGGTCCGTCAGCAGGAGGAGCCGCCCTCCCTCACCGCCCGCCGCCCAGAGGAACCGGCCGTCCTGGTCCGCCGCGAGGAGGGTACGCAGTTCCCCCGTTTCCACATCCAGCAGGAAGAGACCGTGGCGCCCGGGACCGACCTGCTCGCGAACCACCAGGAAGCGCCCGTCGGAAAGCCAGGCGAGCACGTTGAAAAAAGAATCGCGCTCCAGGACCACCCGGCGCGCGCCGCCCTCCACGTCCAGGATGTGCAGATCAAAAAACTGTGGGTGGCGGGAGTTCGCGGCAAAGGCCACCCGGCGACTGTCGGGAGACCAGGCGCCGAAGGTGTGGATCACGCCGGGATCGTTGGTGAGCGCGCGGGGCGCCCCTCCGTCCGGATCGAGGAGGTAGAGTTGCTCCCGCTCACTCCCGCCCGCGTCCATCGTGAAGATCAGGCGCCGTCCATCCGGCGCCCAGTGGAGGGCGCGCACGGTGTCGCCGGTCGCACTCCGCCGGACGGGTGCAGCACCCGGCGCCCCCTGGAGATAGACCTGCGCGACGCCCGAGTCATTGAGCAGAAAGGCAAGCGTGCGGCCGTCCGGGGAGAAGGCTCCACCGGTGGCCGCACGTACCTGCAGGAAGGTCTCGAACGGAAGAGAAGGGGACATGACCTCACCCGGAGAGGCTGGTCGCCTTTTGGACCGCACGCTCCCAGGCTGACTTCGGGAACGACTGTCGCATCTCCTCCATGTGATGAATATGGGCCCGATACAACAACGCCAGCGAACTGTAGTACTGGGGAAACTGGCTGCTCGCTTCCTGATACTGACGCCCGTTCCAGGTCCAGACGCGGGGCACATCATCGTCGCCATTGCCGTAGCCGATAAAGCGCGATCCGGTCAGCACTTCGACCTTCCCGTCCTGGTTCAGGTCCTTCAGACCGAAGCGATCCGCCGGAGGGGCCACGTTCACCCACCGGCTTCCGTCATAGCGGTAGATACCGGGCAACTCGCCGACCTCGTCATCTGCGCTGCGACAGTGAAACGTGATGTCCAGCCCGCCGTCCCCGTCCACATCCTGGAGCGCCAGCGGCAACTGCACGTCCTCCAGCTTCTCCAACCCTTCGTCCACTTCCCGCAGATTGAACCGCGGTGCGGCAAACTCCACCCCGAGGCCGGGACTGCGCCAGTGTGCCTGCCAGATGCCATGCTCGTCCTGCTTGAAGACCACGATTCGGGCGCGCTCATCCAGCAGTGCCGTGACATCCTCCAGCGACCGGGCCGTCCCCGGAGCATCCGGCGCGAACTGACATCCGACCACCCATTCCGCGACGCGATCCCCATCCACATCGCCAAACAGGGTCGCGCCCTGACTCCCGACCGGCTGCGTGCCGGTCGGGCCGCCGCGGGAATAGGCGACCGGGACTCGAGCAATCTGACCTTTCCACCCCCGACGCACCAATCCAGCCTGGAACTGCTCCCTCTCGGTGGCTGACGGGCGGCGATAGTGGCTTTTCCACGCCAACGCCGAAGCGAAGGACGGACGGAACGGACGGGCTACAGCACCCGGCGGCGGCGGTTCGCCGGACAGGGTCTTCCTTTCATCCTGGCCTTCCGACGGCCCGCTGACAGCAAGCCCCAGGAGCAAACAGAGCACGAGGTCCGGACGAAGAGGGAGTTTCCGCATCATATTCTTAGAGACGAGAGCACCCACGTCCCCGGTCACGCATTTTCGCTGCATTCCGCGCATGTCTCTCAAGACGAGAGAACCCCCTCCCCCGGTCACGCATTTTCGCCGCATTCCACGCATGTCTTCTAAGACGCAGAAGGCTCCGGCCCCGGTTACACCTGTTCCCGACATACCGGGCCCGATTCCAGCAGACTCCGGTCCCACACGGCCGATCCACGGGCCGCGGGAACCGGTACGCGAGTGCATCGGCGCGCTGGGGATGGCGCTCCTCGTGTTCTCGCCGGCCGTGGCCTTTCCCTTCGGGCGGGACCAGGCCACTTTCGCCTGGGTAGGCCGGATTATCGTATCCGGGGGAATGCCGTACCGGGATGCGTGGGAGGTGAAACCCCCCGGAATTTACCTTCTCTATGCGCTGTTCGCGTGGTTCTGCCCCGACAGTGCGTCGCTCATGGTCGCCGTACGCGTCGCCGATGTCTGCCTGGTTGCCCTCATCAGCGTGCTGCTGGTTGCGGCAGCCCGGCGCATGGGTGAGGCTGCATCCGGGCCGCCGTCGGCCCTGCTCTTCTCGGCTCTCTATCTTCAGGGATCGTACTGGAGCCTGGCGCAGGCGGAATCCTTCGCCCTACCTCTTTTGCTGGGAATCACACTCCTCGCTCTGCTGCGGGAACCAGGACCGCGCGCGCTCGCCGGAATCGGTCTATTGTGCGGCGCGGTGGCCCTGCTGAAGTTCCCCCTGGTGCTTCCCGCCGCTCCCTGGGTGCTGCACGCACTGCGACTGCGGACGCCCGGGACAGGTCCCCGGGTTGCGGCCCTCGCGGCCGGCGCCGCACTCCTCCCCGCCGGCGCCGTCACGTGGCTCGCCGTGCAGGGCGCCCTCGAACCCTACCTCGCGATTCAACGGGATTTCGTCCTGCCGTACTCCCGCCTCATCCCTGCCCGCAGCGCCGGAATCCTGGCGGATGCGCTCACGCACACGGCGGCCTGGGGCGCCCGCGTGTGGCTGCCGCTGCTCCTGGCCGTGATGGCGGCGGGACGCCGGCGTTCCCGGGAGTGTGCCGGCGTCCCGGCGCGCCGCCTCCTGACCGTGTCCTTCCTGCTGGCGGTGGTGGTGGTCTGGGTGCAGGGAAAGTACTTCGGCTATCACTGGCAGCCCGCCCTTCCGTTCCTGGCGCTCCTCGCCGCTCCGGCACTGACGGCTGCGGCCCGGATGACGAACCCCGGGCCCCACACCCCACACCCCGCACCGCAGACCCCACCCCCGAACTTCCCGCGCGCCGGTCTCGCCCTCACGAACCTGGCGTCCCGCTTCTCGCACCTGGCGACGCGTGCGGCGCGGGTCAGCATGACTCGCCATCAACTCCCGGCTCTTCGCCTCCTGACGCTGCTGTGGGTCGTACTGGCCTCGGGCAGCCATTACCGCGACGCTCTGCTACTCGCCGCCGGCAGGATGACCCGGACGGAGTGGCTCACCCGCTTCGGACCTCCCGGAGGGGGAGACTATTCCTTTGTCGCCGATCTGGAAGCCGCCCGGCGCATCCGGATGGCCACCACGCCCGGAGATGCAGTGCTCGTCTGGGGCTTCGAGCCCGCCCTCTACCTCTTCTCCGAGCGCGATCCACCCACCCGATTCTTCTTCAACGTGGGGGTGGCTGCACCATTCGCCCCGTACGCCTGGAAACAGGAGTTTCTGGCCGACCTGCGACGCCGGCCTCCGGCACTCGTTGTGGTGGTACGCAATGATGCCATCCCGTGGGCTTCGGGACGGCAGGAGGACTCTGCGGGGCAGTTGCAGCAGTGGAAGGAGCTGCGAGACTGGCTGGCCACCCGGTACCGGCCGGCCGGGCAGTTTGAGGACTTCGCGTTCTATGAACCGCGCAGCCGGAGAAGATGAACCATGCCTGAACTCCCTGAATTCGAGATCCACGCCCGGAAGCTGCGCGACTGGATGCCGGGGCGGCGCATTCTGCGCGCCACCATCCTGGACGAAAAACTCCTGGGCGACCCGGATCCGGATGCCTGGCAGCCGATCCTGGCGGGGCGCACGGTCACCGCTGTACGCCGGGAGGCGAAGTACCTGTTCCTGGACCTGGATCCTTCCCCGGCCGGGGCGCTCCACACGCTGGTCGCCCACCTGCGCATGACGGGGCGCTTCGTGCAGGACACGTACGTGGTCGGGACGCCGGCGCATCCGACACGCTTCGCCATGACTCTCGATGACGGCACCCGGGTGCGCTTCGAGGATCGAAGGCGATTCGGGCGCCTCTGGCTGTCGCCCACGCCGGACGTGGCCGCGCTGCCGGAGGTTGCGCACCTGGGCCCGGATGCGCTGCGGGTCCCGCTCAGCCCGGAGGCGCTCGGCGCACTCTGCGCCCGATCGCACCGGCCCATCAAGGTATTCCTGATGGACCAGCGGCGGATCGGCGGTCTGGGCAACATCTGCGCCATTGAGATCCTGTTCCGCGCGCGGATTGCCCCGACCATTCCGGCTGCGCTCCTGCCTGCGGCAGCCATCGCCCGGATCGCCCGGATCATCCCCGAGTACCTGGAGTGGGCGATTGACCGCCAGAGCCGGCGCACGCTGCTCTACATCGGTGAGAAGGGGTCCGAGAACATCTTCCCCATCTACCATCGCGAGGGCACGCCCTGTCCGAACTGCGCCACCGCCATCGCCCGCATCGTGCAGGCCGGCCGGAGCACCTACTATTGCCCGGCGTGCCAGAGCGGTTCCTGATCGCCGCCGGACGACCATCTCATGCCCAATGCCCAATGCCCAATGCCCAACCCGCACACCCGAACCCGCTCGCTCGCTCGCGCCCCCACTCCCCAAATTCCCCAAATTCCTGGTCACACCCGTCCCCACAGAATGAGATAAACTAATGTGGGGCACTCGTGCCACCGCCCCGGACGCCGTTCACTTTCCCGTGGAATGGGTGTTCGGTTTCCTTCGGAATCACCGTTCAGATTCGTCGGAATGGGCATGCAGGGATGGGAGAAGATGCCTTCTTCCTCGTTAAGAAGGCGAGAGAAGGGTTTTTGTCGCGGGTTCGCACCGCCCGGCCCGGGGCACTTTTCCGTATGGGCGGTATGTCCATGAGGAACAATCCATGAAAGAGTACCACCGGCTCCTCCAGCGGGGCGCCATGTCCCCGGAGGAATTCCAGCAGGCAATCTCTGAGTTGCCGGAAGTGGAGCCCGGGCCCCTCTACTTGGTGGACCTGGAGGGTTCGGGCAACGGCGTCCTGAAGGCAGCTTTACCTGGGGACGAAGTGTGGTTCGACCTGCCGGCAGCCGCACTACGCAACCTGACCCCGATTTCCGTGGACAGCGGCGAGCCCACACGACTGCTGATCGCCGCCGCGTTCAAAGAGGGATTCGAGTCGCTGCCGGACACGATTGGCGCCCTGATTGAAGCGACCCGCCGAAGCAGCGCCAGCGAGCTTGAGGAGGATGCCGGGGTCTTTATCACGCTGCCCGAGGACACGCTCGCGGCAGTCGATACGGAGGGCCCGGTCATTGAGGCAGAAGCGGACCTATCCGGTCTCGAGGTGCCCCCTGTCCGCTTCCGCCGGAAGCTCTTCTTCGACCGGTACCGGCAGCTGTTCGACACCACGCTGACCCAGAGCCAGGTAGACGGCATCCAGGCCCTACTGGGCTTCATCGAAGCCGATGCGAACATGGCGGACGTGCGGTGGGTGGCGTACCTGCTGGCCACGATTAAGCATGAGTGCGCCAACCGCTGGCGGCCGATCGAGGAGTTCAGCAGCGGCCGGCAGTACTGCGGGCGGGGCGACCTGGGGAACACCCAGGCGGGCGATGGACCGCGCTTCAAGGGACGGGGCTATGTGCAGATCACCGGCCGCCGCAACTACAAGCGGCTGGGACAGCTCCTGGGAGCCGACCTGGTGAGCCAGCCCCTGCGCACCCTGGAGCCCGCCATCAGCTACCGGACTGCCAGCCTGGGCATGCGGCAGGGACATTTTACCGGCAAGAAGCTCGGGGACTATATCCACGGCTCTACCTGCGACTACCGCAACGCGCGCCGGATCATCAATGCGCTGGACAAGGCGGAGCTCATCAAAGGATATGCCGTCAAGCTGGAGGCGGCGCTGCGCGCCAGCCAGGACGCCTAGGGAACCGCGCAGAATTAATCCTCCCGTCAGGCGGGGACCACTCCCGGGATGGTCACGAACCACTTCCCCAG
>SYMT01000371.1 GCA_005805375.1 Actinomycetota bacterium | reverse complement strand
CCCGTGACCGAGGCAGTGACCGGGCGGGACCTGATCCGCGAGCAGATTTCGGTCGCCGCGGGCCGGCCGCTGAGCTTCCGCCAGGATGAGATTGGGTTGACCGGGCACGCCATCGAGATTCGCCTCACTGCCGAGGACCCGAATCGGAACTTTGCGCCGAGTCCCGGGAAGATCACGCACCTCGTGTTTCCCGGCGGGTACGGCGTGCGGGTGGACTCCCACATCTACGCCGGATACGTGGTTCCCCCGAACTACGATTCGCTGCTGGCGAAGATCATTGTGTGGGGGAACGATCGTCCCGAGGCGATTCAGCGCATGATCCGTTGCCTCGCAGAAACACGCGTGGAAGGGATCCGAACCACGCTTCCCTTCTATCAGCGTCTGCTGCAGCACGATGCCTACCAGCGCGGCGACCTTTCCACTCACTTCATCCGCCGCTACATGTCCGGCATCCGGGGAGAGTAGGGGGCAATGAGCGATCAACTGCTGGTAGGAGTGGATCTCGGGGGCACCAACGTCCGGGCCGCACTGGTGCGGCGAGACGGCGTCGTGCTCCAACGTGACAAGCGCGATTCGCTGCAGGAGCGAGACCCGGACGACACCCTGGGAGCGATCGTCGAGACCTGCCGGGCGGTGATGGAGGCGGAAGGAGTGTCCGCCGCCGACGTGCTTGGGGTCGGGATCGGGATGCCGGGCATCATGGACGGGGTCACCGGCGTCTGCCATTGGTCGCCGAACTTCCCGAGTTGGAAGGACGTGCCGGTCGGTCCGCACGTGCGTGCAGAACTCGGAGTTCCGACATTCATCCTCAACGATGCGAAGTGCGCCATCCTCGGTGAATGGGAGTTCGGGGCGGGCCGCGGCACCCGGGACCTGGTGATGATTACCCTGGGAACAGGCATCGGTGGGGCGTTCATTGTGGACGGACGTTTGCTGGTCGGCCCCGACGGCTCCATCGGCGAAGTCGGGCACCACACGGTGCACCCGTTCGGCCGGCGCTGCGGGTGCGGCAACTACGGTTGCTGGGAAGCGATGTGCGCGCGCGATGCGATCCGAGAGTGCGCCGAGCGACAACTCCAGAGCGGCCGGGAGTCGGTGCTGGCGGCGCTGCCGCGGCACGAGATCACGCCCCGCGATGTCGCGGAGGCGGCCCTCCAGCAGGATCCGGTGGCGCTCGCGGCGATGGAGGAGATCGGTTTCTACATCGGCCTGGGGGTCGCGAATCTCATCAACATGATGAACCCCGAGCGCTTCATCGTCGGCGGCGGCATCGCCACCGCCGGCGAGGTCTTGTTTGGGCCGCTGCGGCGTACGGTACACGCGCGGGCTGTGCCCCTGCAGGCGGGACGGGTCACGATCGTGCCTGCGGACCTGGGGGATGATGCGGGCGTATTGGGGGCGGCGGTACTGGTGTTGGCCCGCCTCGGCGAGAGGCACGGGGTGTTGTGATGCCTGATTTCTCCCTCGTGTGCCCCGGGTGCGGCGCGCAGTATGCAGCGGGACCTCGCTGGTTCGGCTGCGACCACTGCCGGGACGCGGGCGGCTTCCCTCATTGGGTCGAAGTTCGGTATGACCTGACCGGTGTGGATCCCGCACCGTTTCGACACCCCGGGCGCGTGTGGGACTACGCCGCGCTTCTGCCGGTCCGTGACGCGAGTGCTCCCCCGACGCTTGGTGAAGGCAACACCCCTCTGGTGTGCATTCCGGCGCTGAACCGGGAGCTCGGACTTCCGCACCTCCATCTCAAGCTGGAGAGCGTCAATCCCACGCACTCCTTCAAAGATCGCTACCACACCGTTTCCCTCGCGGTGGCGCGGGAACTGGGGTACGAGCGCGCGCTGGTCACCACCGCGGGCAATCACGGCACATCCTGCGCGGCCTACGCAAGGCGCGCCGGCATCTCCCTGCTTGTCATCACCGACCCGCGATCTTCGCCCGAACAGCTACGGTTGATGCGATTGTTCGGCGCGTGGATTACGGCTCCAACACAGCCGGGTCCCGTGATGCCGTTGGCGCGGGAATTGATGGACTGCCTGGTGCGGGAGCACGGGTTCTATCCCTCCACGGTGTTGGGGACCTTCACCGGTCCTGGCAATCCCTACGGAGTCGAGGGCTACAAGACCATCGGGTTCGAGGTTTTCGCGCAATTGGGACGAGTGCCGGATCGCCTGTGTGTGCCGACCTCAGCAGGCGATGCGCTCTACGGACCGTACAAGGCGTTCCGGGAACTGCAAGCCCTCGGGTTGGTGGACCGCCTGCCGCGGATGACCCCCTGCCAGTCGGAAGGCGCCAACTTCGCCGCTCGCTCTGTCCGCGCCGGCATGACCCACGTGGCCACGGTGTCTCCCACTACCTTCGCGCTGAGTATCGGCGACCCCACCGGCAGCCAGTGCCTCCTGGACGCGGTCCGGGCCACGAACGGGGATGCCTGGGATGCGCCGGACGCCGAGTTGCTCGAAGCGGTGGCCCTGCTGGGGCGGCACGGTGTCTGCGTCGAGGGGGCCTCCGCGGCGCCGATCGCCGCCTTGCACCGCCAGGTTCGCGCCGGGGCGCTGGATGTCGAAGAGACGATTGTCGCCGTGCTGACCGGTTCGGGCGTGAAGTGGCCCGCCCAGGTCGACGCTGCGATCGGTCCGCCCGAGTCGTTCCTGCCCGACGATCCCGTGAAGCTGATGGATGCAATGCAGCACCGGCGAGCGTAAGAGAGCGGCACACCTGCCGGCACAATCCAGTGACAGGCGGTGAACTCCGGAGCACTGGAAAATGGCAGATGCACGACTCCCCCATAAAGCCCTGGATATTGACTTCAAGGCGTTCTTCAATGTCCACAAAGAACTGCCCTTCCGCCTGCTGGGACGGACGGTCAATCCGGCGTACGTCCGCACCGACGACACCACTGTAGTCGTACGCGAGCTGCAGGCGGATCGGTTCTTCGTCTACGCGCCGCCGGACGGCCCGGCGGAAGCGCTCCTGCCCGAGTTCTTCATGGATCCGCCCAAACTGGAGCAGTTGCTGGATTGCCTCATCAAGCCATTGCAGCGAATGCGCGACCTGAAGATCCCGGTGCTCGGGGTGTTCATCTACCTGCGAAAGGGCGCCTACGCGACCTTTCCCGATGGCCTGACGGTATCCGCTTTTGAGGGGCTGTGCAACCACCACGCCGTGGAACGGGTGCTGCTGTGGGAGCACGAAGCGGAGATCCGGACGGGCGAGTTGCGGGCCCTGGCGCCGCTGCTGCTTCTGTGGGAAGATAATCCGGAAGCGACGGGATTGGCCCTGGTCCGGGAAGAGATCCGGATCATTGAGGAAGCAGGATTCACGGCCGCAGAGCGCGGCGAGTCATTGGCGCTGATCTACATCATTGGACTGCGTACGTTTGCGGCCCGGGTGCTCCGGGGGATCTTTGGAGAGAAGATGACCGACGTCAAGCAATCTGAAACCATCAAAGAATGGCTGGACGAGGCCCGCGATGAAGCCCTGGCGGTGGGTCTGGCACGGGGCCGCGAACAGGGTCTGGAACAGGGTCTGGAACAGGGACTGGAACGAGGTCTGGAACAGGGGCGAGTGGAGGGCCGCCTGGGGAAGGCTCGCGACCTGCTGATTACGCTGGGCACCCGCCGGTTGGGGAAGCCACGCCGGAAGACGATCACGGCGTTGGGGCGGATCCGGGACGAAGCGCGCCTGGACGACCTGACGATGCGGGTGCTGGAAGTGGAGACCTGGGACGATTTGCTCGCCCTGCGGTGAGCGGCGCCTCCGCCGTACACGTGCCGTGCGCCAAGGGGAGACGCCGCAAGGAACCGCGGGCGCTCCGTTCGGATGATCGGCTCCCGTGCGGCGATGCTCCCGCGGGGTGACGGTTGCGGGCGTCCCCTGTTGCGGCCTCGGCTCGCGCTCCCTCCCGGCAAGTCGCCTGCCACTCCGACGGCGTCCGGCCCCGCCTCGTGGGCTCGAAAGGGACTGCTGTACCGGTGAGGTGAGGTGCTGCGGGTGACGCCCGTACTTCGAGAAGGAGGCCGCGGCGTCCATCTTGAACTGGTACCCGTGGCGGGCAACCCAGTCTCGCCGTCGGAGACTTTCCCCATGCCGAAGCATCGTGCCGCGCGGGCCCTTGTGGGGCTGCTCTTGCTTTCTGCCCCGGCCCTGGCGCTGCGGGCATGGACCGCGGAAAAGCGACCTGTGCGAACCTACCAGAACCAACTGACCCGAATCGAGAAGCCGAAACCGCTGCTGGCTGACTACCCGGAGTTCTTCGAACCGATCCGCGAGAGCGTCCACTACGAGGCGCCCGCTCTGGTGCAAGATTCCGGCGCAGATCTCTCCGTGCGCGCTTGGCGGTGGTCGTACAACGCACGCGGCATCATTGAGATGCCGAACTACCTGCGTGCGAAAGACACCGCGTTGGTGATGGTGCATCCGTGGGGGATTGACGACGGACAGGGGTGGAAGTCGCCGGAGCCTGCGGGGGTGTGCGACTTCTGCACCCCGGAGAAGAACCACATTGCCGCGAAGCACACGCGCCAGGTGGTAAATCCATTTCTCAAGGCACTCCGGGGCAAGGTCAATCTGGTTGCCTACAGCCTTCCGGGCCCGGAAGATCCAATCCGCAAGAAGATGTATCGTTCCATCCGCGCGCGCCCCTCCGCGGAGGAGCGGGAACAGGGTCGGAAGGAACTTCACACCCGGCTCAACAGTTTCGACTACCGGGGCCAACCGCTTCCGCGCACGTTGGAGGTCTCCACCGACACTCCCGTCGTGGACTACTTCAAACAGTTTCCGGGGCTTGATTCCAGCGCGAAGTACAACAACGCGGGCTACTGGGAGCTGCCGATTCCGGTATGCAAAGAAGTGGATGTGGACCCGGAGGATGTGATCGTCTATGATGCCGAGGGATACCCGCCGTTTCGCGATTTCCTGAAGCGGCAGGGCGTCCGGCACGTCCTGCTGGTCGGGTATGCCACCGACATGTGCTACTGCAAGACCACGGCCGGGTACGAGAACCTCTCGAAGGATTTCGACGTATTCCTCGTGGGAGACGCCTCAATGGCCACCTTCCCGTCGAACTCCACGCCTCGATTCGCGACGAACGCGTCCATTTCGTTCGCCGCACTAAACCAGTTGGTGACTCAGGTCTCCTGGGTCAAGTACCGGCCCGGGATCCGCTAATCCGCACCCAGATGCTCTCCATCCGATCCGTAGCCGCCGCCTCGCTCGTCGCTGCTGCCGGGATGTTCGCAATCGCCCGGGCCCAGGGACCTGCGGGACCAGGAAGCGGGGCGCCTGCCGGGGTTGCGGGGCCCACTGCCGGCGCGCGTCCGGAAGACACCCCCGGTCCGGTTATCCTCGGCTTTGCCGCCCAGGGGAACGACTGGTACTGGCTGCGGCGCCGCGGCGCCGACGTGGAGTTGATGCGAGGAGGAGCGCGTACCGCTCCTACCACTCGCGCGCGGGGGCAGGGCTGGCAGGGACTTGCGCTGGCAGGGGGGCAGGTATTCGTTTTCGAGCGGGCGGGGAAGCAGGCGAACTTGCTGCGTATCCCGTCAGGGGGAGGCAGTCCGACTCCGGTCGTGGCCGGCCGGCAGAACCCGGACGGGCTCCGAGGTTTGGGAGATCAGGTGTTCTGGGTCGAGTGGATTCCCGAAGCTCGCCCGGATCTGACGTTCATTCCGCTGCTGGGCCCCCGCCTGCGCCTGTGCGTCTGCCCTGCTGCGGGAAACGCGGTGCGCGTGCTCGGAGAATGGCCTGCGGAGGCGACGGTGGAAAAGCTCGATCCGCTCGATCCGGAGATTCTCGGAATTGCGGGCGATGCGGTCTACTTCCGCATGCGACGGCGGTTGGCGACTGAGTTCTATCGAGTTCCGCTCAGTGGGGGGGAGCCGGTGCGGGTGGCGAGCGAAGCACAGGATGTGAACGGCATCCTGGCAGACGGCCGGTTCTGCTGGATCGCTCCCTCGGAAGAGGCAACCCCCGCCTCCGGCCTTCGCTGCGTGCGTAAGTCCGGACCGGATGGGACTGCCGTCACGGTGTGTGAGTGGCTGACCGGGAAGGGCCGTCTGTTCGCCCGCGGTAAGGAGATTTTCTACTCCGCCGATTGGCTGTACGCCATCCCGGAGCGTCTCGACCTCCCGCGGCCGCTCCGTAAGATGGAGCGCGGGCAGATCGCTGCCGACGGAGACGTAGTCATCCACTTTGACGATGCCGGCCAGCCGACGCCGGTGAAGTAGCAGGTCCGGTCACAGCCTTGTTTCGCAAAGAAGTCAATCCGATCGTAGTGCTGGCCGCGACCGTGCTGATCCTGGTGGTGGTTCAGTTCGTGTACTGGCGGGGTCTGGTGTACCGTGAGCCCGCACGCGGCGGGCCGGGCGGCGGCGGCGGCGGCGGGGGAGGAATCACCCGGCAGGCGTTGGGTCGCGCCGATGTCACCGTGTCCACGATTGCCGGAGACGAACCGGGATTCCGAGACGGCACGGTGCGTGAAGCGCGCTTCGCAGGTCCCAACGCCCTCGCGGTCGGTCCAGATGGTGCGATCCTCGTATCCGATAGCCGGAATCACCGCATTCGCCGCGTGATCCCCGGTGGAGAGGTCACCACGATTGCGGGCGCCGGACCGCCCGGCGGAGTCGGTGCAAGGGGCGAAGGTCCGGTCAACGCCGCCCGGTTTTCCTACCCATCCGGCGTGGCGCTGGCGAGGGATGGGACGCTGTATGTGTCTGATACGGGCAATCATCGCGTCTGCCGCATCAAGGATGGACAGGTTTCTACGTTGGCCGGAGGGACCGCCGGACAGAGGGATGGAGCGGGATCGGCGGCTGCGTTTCAGTACCCGGGGGCACTCACGGTCGGTCCGGACGGGGCGGTCTGGGTGGCGGATGCGGGCAATCAAGCGCTGCGGCGGGTGACCCTCAATGGCGCAGTCTCGTCGCCGGCGGAGGCGCCCGGTCCAGTTGCGGATGCGCTGGGGGACCTGTACCGGACGCCATTGAGCCTGCCGATCTCCTCCAGCCCGAACGGCGCCGATGCAGCCCAGGACCAGCCGTTTACCACGAAACGCCGCTCACCCGGCGCCCTGCTGCCCGGTCCCGGCCTGCACATCTTTGCGGATCCGGCGGGCTGTACGGTGCACTCCTGGAAAGGGAGCGGCTCCGCGTTTCTGCTGGCGGGACGGCGTGAGGATGAGCGAAGCAGCGCCGGCATAGCCGACGGTGAGGGAGCGCGCGCCCAGTTCACCGTGCCATGCGCGGTGGCCCTTGGTCCGGACAAGAGTCTGTACGTGGCCGACTATGGGGGCAACCGGATCCGGCGCGTCGAACTGCCCGAGTGGCTGCTGGAGGGGACGGAAATGCCTGTCCGTCAGCGCCGGCGATTCAGGAGGAGCTTGAGTGGGAATTGAGGTCCAGGACCTGTGCAAGGTCTACGACAATCGGGTGCGAGCGCTGGACCATGTGCATCTCGAGGCGGAAGCAGGTGTGCTCGGCCTCCTGGGGCCCAACGGCTCGGGCAAGACGACGCTGATGTCCATCACCGCCACGCTTCTGGAGCCGACTACGGGGACCGTGCGGGTGGACGGGCTCGATGTGCGGAAGCAGAAGCCGGAGATCCGGCGCCGAATCGGCTATCTGCCGCAAGATGTGGGTCTCTATCCGAACCTGACCGTGTATGAGACGCTGGATTACATGGCGCTCCTCTACAACCTGGACGATCCGAAGGACCGCAAGCAGCGGATCGAGCGTTCGTTGGAGCGCCTGAATCTCACGCGCCTGGTGGATCGGCAGGTACAGACGCTGTCCGGGGGACTGCGTCAGCGCGTGGCGCTGGCTCAGGCGGTGCTCTCCCAACCGTCGCTGTTGATCGTGGACGAACCGACCGCGGGGTTGGACCCTGAGGAGCGCATCCGCGTGCGCTCGTTCTTTGCGGACCTGGCGCGTGAGTGCCTGATCGTGCTCTCGACGCACATCGTGGCCGACATTGAGGCGGTGGCAAGTTCACTGGCTGTGCTGCGGTTCGGGAAGCTGCGCTACTTCGGCACGCCGGAGAAGTTGCTCCAATCGCTGCAGGGTCGAGTCTGGATGGTGGCCATGCCGCCGGGCGGAGAGCGTCCGCAGCTCGGAGAGGGATTCCTGGAGACGGGCCTCTACCGAGAGCCCGCGGGAATCCAGTTGCGAGGTGTTTCCGACAGCGCCCCTTGTGTGGACGCGCAGGTGGCTGTGCCGAACCTGGAAGATGCCTACGTCTGGCTGATGACCCGGGAGGAGGGGGCAGTTGTCGCGTGATCTGCTCCTCATCCGCCACGGCGTTGTGGCCGGGCTCCGCAATCCGGGCCTCCGGCTTCTGGGGCTGGTGTCCTTCCTCGGAGTCGGCGCGGCGGCCTGGGGCCACGGAGCCCTCGCCGGCACGTTCAGCATCCAGCTCACCAATTGGCTCGGGCGCGGGTTCGGAGTTGCGGCGGCGCTCTGGTTCGCCTACTCGGCGATTCGGGATCAGGACGAGCGCACCGGCGCCATGCTCCGCTCGAAGCCGGTGGACGGCGCGCGGTGGGTGACGCTGAACTGGGCGACGGGAATGTGCGTCTGGCTGTTCCTGATGCTTCTGCCCTGCCTCGGCGCAGCGATCGGACAGTTCCCGGCGGCGGGTTTCACCAGTGTCGCCAGCCACGCGGTCGCGTTCGGAAGAGCGGCGATGACGCTGCTGACCGTCGGCACGTTGAGCTTTATGCTGTCGCGCATGATGCGCAGTCCGTTGGGAGGGGTTCTCACAGTCTTTGCATGGTTCTGCACGATGGCCGGGGCGCGCTTCGTGCCGACGACGTTCCAGCCGGATTTCAGCCAGAACCGGCTCGTCTTCCTGGGCCTCGGCCTGTTCGTATTTGCGCTCTGCGCTCTCGGTGTGGAGCGCTGGCGGCGAGGCGAGATGCGTCAGCCGGCGGCGCCCATCGCGGCTGTGCTTGGGTCGCTGCTGCTGACCGGCGTCGGGCTCGCGAACGCGAACGGCCGCCAGCCGAACATGACTACAGGCGTGTCCAACATCTGGGATCGGATCACTCTCCAGCATGCCCGGCAGGGGGAACGTGCGCCCGGGTTCTGGCTGCCGGATGGTCGCGGGGGGCTCGTGCGGACTGCTCCGCACGCCGGGAAGATCCTGCTGATCTTCATTTTCGCGGCGGATGACATGGAGGCGGCGCAGACCCTTCCCGTGCTGGATCAGATCGCTCGCGAGTATGCGGATCGGGGTGTTCAGCCGATCGGCGTCTGCCTGGCGCAGGACCACGGAGATGGCTGGACGCTGGCGCGGATGGGCGGCTACCATTTCCCGATTGGTATGGATCTGGCCACCGCGAAGACGAGCATTCCGCCGGAGTCCGCGATCGCGACCGCGTATGACATCCAGGTACTGCCTCGACTGGTCATCACCGACCGCCTTCACCTCATCCGCGAGCAGCTCAGCGAAGCCACATACAGCATCGAATACCTCCGTCAGCAGGTAGGTCGGCGCCTCACT
Source organism: Actinomycetota bacterium (assembly GCA_005805375.1). GTDB lineage: Bacteria > Armatimonadota > SYMT01 > SYMT01 > SYMT01 > SYMT01. The sequence goes on along the minus strand of SYMT01000371.1, from coordinate 3,926 downwards.
GAGGAACCCCGGTAGAGCTTGTGAGTGGCGACCGGAGAACGGGGTACGCGCACGGCGAACGGTACGTCGCCGCACCGGGTGCGACCCGGGTGCGCCAGGTGGTCCGGCGCGGCGAGTACCGGTGTGTACATGGCGAATAGCAACGTGCGAATGACGACGAACCGTGCGTCTGACTCCGCGGCCCCTCCGGGCGCCGCTGGCGGCTCCCGGTATACCGCCCCGGCGTCCGGCGCCTTCCGGGCACAGGTGGTGGTTCCGAGCGCCGGCGGCAGGAAGCTGGCGCCGGGGCGCTTCCGGGGCGGGTGGGGCATCGCGCTTGCCGCGCTTCGGATCCCCGGCTTCTGCCTCGCCCCTCCCAGGTCAACGCTCAAAACAAATCACACATGCAAGCAGTAGCAGCATCCCCGCGTGGAAACGCCCTGTGGCGTTACAACTACAAGATTCTGATCGGCTCCAGCTACTGGATCCTGGTGCTGCCGGTCGCGGCAAGCCAGATCGTCACGCTGTGGATGTTCGCGCTCCAGGGGGACTTTAACGACGCTACCGCCACACACATCAGTGAACTAATGGCGCCGATCCTGGGCGCGTTTCTGGTGGCCCACAGCATGGCGCCGGAGTATCGCAGCGGCATCGGGAGTGTGCTGGCGTGCAAGCCGGTGTCGCTGCACCGGGTGGTGACCATCCGGGTAGGGCTCGCGATGCTCATCGCGCTGGCGCTGACGCTGCTCACACTGGGTGTGTGTTCCCTCTTGCTGACGCCGGTGTCGCTCGGGCCCATCGTCCTGGTCAGCCTTCCGTCACTGTGGTTTCTCGCGATGGTGGCCCTCACGTGCGCGACCCTGTTCCGGAACGCCCTCGCCGGGTTCGGCGCGGCCGCAGCGTTGTGGGCTCTGGATGTCTGGAAGGGGTATGACATTCATCCTCTGCTGTCGCTGCAGGGCCGGCACGCGCTCCTGGATGCGGATCCACTTGCGTCGCTGTGGATCGTCAGTAAGGTCCTGCTGCTCGTGATGGGCATGGTGCTATTGATAGTTCACGGACGGCTTATTCCGCGGGTCTGCCGTCCGCCGGAGCGCCAGGACATTCTGAAGATCGTCGGCGCCGTGACTGCCGTGCTGCTGTTCTACTGCGTGTCCGGCGCCGCCGCGATGCTCGGATTTGCCTATGTGAACCGCGCGCGCCTTTCGCATCCGGATCACATCTGGCTGCGCCGCCAGTTGCACTTCTACGATCCGATCCCGGTAGCGCGGCTGTTCGGACCCGACCTTTTCGCCTACGTCCACGAACCGTCGGGGCGCGGAACCGGGAAGTCCGACAAGGAACTCCTGTTCGCGCAGTTCGAGCAGGCACTGGCGCGGTGGCCCAACGGCCTCTGGGCGGACGGCATCGGATATGCTTTGGGGCATGAACGTTCTCCTCTGGACCCTCAGAAGGGGGTGCAGGACTTCCTGATGGTAGCTTCAAGGCACGGCCAGTCTCCATTTGCGCCGCGAGCATTGGGGGCGATCCTGCGCCTGAGCCAGGACACAGTTTCGCCAGGCGAGCGCCAGTTGGCGGCGCGGCGGCTGATCGCCGACTACCCGAAGACGCGGGAAGCCGAACGGGCCGCCGATGTGCTGCACCACGACATGCCTCCCGGCACGGTGCGGCCGGAGGAGTTGCTGCGCTCCTCGTTGGTCGCGGCGGAGGTCGCGCCGCGCATCCGCCGGCCGACCTGGTACCTGATGGCAGCGGAGTTGGAGGAGAAGCAGGGGGATCGGGCGGGTGCGCTGGCACACGCGCGGCAGGCGTACCAGATGGGGCTGGACCTCGTGAAGCTGGACAATGCCGAACCGGGGAAGACGGAGATCCACCAGCAGCGCGCCACGGTGGACGAAACGACGACGCGGGCGCGCCTGCTGGTAGAGAAACTGGGAGGCGGCCGGTAGCGGCCGCCGCATTGTTGAAGCCATTCGTCGTGTCCGGAGCCGGATGGCGCGGGGGAGACATCACATGCACTTCTGGATCTACGGGATCATCGTTCTGGCGTTCCTTCTGTCGCTGGCTGCGACGGCGGGCGCACCGGACGCCGCACGCCCCGCCGCCGAGTTACGGGCCGGAGTCGCCAGGGTGGACATCACCAACACGACTGCCGGTCCGGTCAACGATCCGCTCTTTGTGAAAGCACTGGTGCTCAAGCAGGGGAGCGCTACAGCGGTAATCATCACCGTGGATGCCGTCTCGATCGGGGAGATCGGCCACATACGGAATGACTACCTGGCCAACGTGCGGGGCCGGCTGGAGAAGGAACTGAATCTCTCGCCGCAGAGCGTGCTGGTCAATGCGAGCCACTGCCACGGCGTTGTCCGCAGTGATGTTGCGGACCTGACGGTCCAGGCGGTGAAGGCGGCTGCGGCCACTCTCGTGCCGGTCCGCGCCGGGGTCGGGGTCGGTCGCGAAGACCGTATCATGGAGAATCGACGCCTCCGGCTAAAAAGCGGCCGGGAGGCTGACGTGCGGCACGCCTACTCGCTGGCCCCCGACGACGCGGTTGCCGGCGTCGGCCCGATAGATCCCCAGATCGGGGTGCTGCGCCTGGATCGAACGGATGGACGGCCCTTTGCTGTGGTGTACAACTTCGCCTGTCACCCCATCCAGGGAGTGCCCGGGGGCGGGAATACCGCCGACATCATCGGCTTCGCCTCGAAGACGATCGAAGACGCTCTCGGCGACGGGACGTTCGCCGTTTTCCTTCAGGGGTGCGCCGGAGACATCAATCCGATCCTCTACAAGGACGTAGATCACCCGCGAGATGCGGAGCCGCTCGGCACCTTGCTCGGGATGAGCGCGGTGCGGGCCGTGCGCCAGATCCGGACTCGTGACGGGGGCGCCCTGAAACTTCTCCGGGAGGAGATGGAACTGCCCCGTGCCGACCTTGCCGGTCCCATCGCCGCTCAGCAGGCTGAGCAGCAGCGCCTCGTGCAGTCGCTCAAGGGGACGACGCTGAATTTGAAATCGTTCCTCGGTTTGATGATGAAACATGGGGGCGGCGGAGAGTTCCCCTCGTACTCTTCGCACCTTTATCTACACGAGAAGGCGCTGGGGCGCGATCACCTGAGCCGGCTTGATGCCGAAAACCGCCGGAACGTGGAAGCGTACCTGCAGAACGTCCAGGTGATGGAAGAACTCACGCGGGTGCAAACCAACCTGAGCCTGCTGCGGATGCACCACGCGCAGAATCTGGCGGCCGGGAAGAAGACGCTCACCGTAGAAATGGTGGGGCTGCGGGTTGGCGACTTCGTACTGGTGACGTTCCCCGGCGAACTCACGGTGCAGATCGGCCTGAACATCAAGAAGGCGTCACCGCACCGGCACACTTTCGTCGCCGGATACACCAACGGCTACATCTACTACGCCCCGACGGCGGAGCAACTGCGAAACCGGGGGAACGCCCAGGAAGACAGCGATTGTCTCCTGGCGCCGGAGTGGCAGGCCCTCTACGAGCGGAAGACCGCGGAGTTGCTGTCGCGGCTGTAGGGGACACCGGCCTTCCTTCTCGTGCACCCTCCTGCGCGACGCCGGCGGATCGCCCTCTCAGTCAGCGGCGGTGTTCCCGGGCGCCCGGTTCGGGGATTCTTGTGACGCGTTGGGAAGGGAATTCGACGGCGGCCGCGAACAACGACTGAGGTACCGCCGAGGTACCCCCGACCAGCCATTGTGCGGCCGGACTCCGGTCCGGGGATAGGCGCCGAACATGAGTGAACCCCCTGCTTCTTCATCGCCATCCGTCGTTTCGCGGCTGGTGGGCGCCGCCCTTGCGGTAAGTCTGTTGTGGTTCGTGGTGGGGCGCGCAGGGATGACCCAGAGCCTTTTGGCGGGGGCCGGCGCGCGCCTGAAAGGGCAGGGGCCCCGCCAGGTGCTGCGCGTGTGGGACTGGTGGGCGCCCT
>SYMT01000370.1 GCA_005805375.1 Actinomycetota bacterium | reverse complement strand
CCGGGAGCAGGGAGCCGTACACTGACCGACTCCGGGACGGGGCGCGCCTGCGGGGGCGTCCAGGCGGAGGGGGGAGGGGTGCGCACTCCAGCGGATGGCTGCCACGGTTCGGGAGGGGTGACGGGAGCTTGCGCGATCGGATCCGCTTGAGATGCGGACAGTTCCGAGGGCTCCGCCGCCCCCGGGGGTTGCCACGACGCCGTGGCGGTCAGCGGTCGGGTCGGCGTGAACCCACCCAGGTCGGAGGCACTCGGTGCAGGGGCCTCCCTTCCGCCGGCGCCAGCGGCGGGCACTACATCCACAGCGGTGGCGCCGGCCATGAGTGGGGCGACATCCGTCGCTGCGACGGGGAGGACAGCGAGTTCCGCCACTCGGTCGGCGGCCGCGGGCGTCTCGCCTGGGTCCACATCGGCTCCGACCGGCAGGACGGGTGAGTCGGACGCGCCATCCGATCCGGCTGCTGCGCTCTCCGCGCCGACCGGGCTTCGCCCGGGCTCGCCGGCGCGCACGTATCCGGCGCTGGGTTCCTCCCACGTGGCTGGGACCGGCGCCGAAGTACCTCCCGGAATCAAAACACCCAGCTCGGTTGTCACTACCGAAGCGGGCGAGGCCCACTCGTCGAGGTCCGCAGCCTTCGCGCTCTCCAGAGCCAATACCGGCGCCACGACAGCGCTGGGAGGAGCGGGTGTCCCGTCCGCCATCGGCGCGTGGTCCATTCCCCCCACTTCCGCCGTGGCAACCCCTGGTGCGGGCGCCGGGCTTTCCGGAGCGACGGCGCGCACGGCCTCGCCGGGATCGGGATCCGCGCCGGCTCGATCGGCGCCCGCACTGGTAGGTACGGGCGGCGCGCTGTCGGAAGCCGCCTCTCCTGCCGCCGGGAACTCAGGCGTTGGCGTTACTTCTTCCGTCGAACCGTCAGACCACGGCCGGATGGCTTCCGCGCCCAGAGCCTGCTGGGCCTCATCAGGAGCCGGACTCGCTTCGGACGATGGCGGAGGCTGCGTCTGTTGCGGCGCTGGGGCGGTGGCATCGTCGGTGATCGTGGGGACCGCCGGGCTCACCGCGCGCGGAGCTTCGTTGGCATCGAGAGTGCGGGACCGTTGGGACAGCTTCCGACGTTCCCGCCCCCCGCGGACGGCTTCAGGTCTTGACTTTGCCGCACGACGCTCGCGTGCCAGGGGACGCACTGCGTTGGGGGCCGGAGGGGCCTCGACATCACCTGCCGTACGCGGCGGTGCCGGAGACAGGGACGGGTCGTCCACGTCGGCGCGGGGTGCGGGCGGTTCGGGCTCAGCGACAGAATCGGCAAGCGTGTTGGCGTCCGGCGCGGGCTCTGGAACGATGGGACGCGTGCCCACCGCAAAGTCCGTACTCGCCGCGGACGCGATTCCCAGGGCCGCAAACGCAGCGCCGACTGTCTCGGGCTCGAAAAGCGAACGGCTGAGCTGCTCCGGACCGGTGTCCGGCGCCGCCGTGGGCCGAACCGGCGCGGCCAGCGAAGTCGGCGGAAGCCCGGCGGTCGCGACTGCGAGTGCAGGCGCCTCGGAACGCTCCGGCACGGTCGCGTCCGCTGCACGCTCTGAGAGAACCAGGTCGCCGGCGAATGATGCAGCAGGGTCCGAAGACCCTGCTGCATCATTTACCGAGGTCTCGGCGCCGCCTGACGACGTTGCACTCCGACCCGGGCGAAATTCAGGCGTGGGGCGGTCGCGCGGGGCGCCTCCCGGAGACGTGGGCGCCGACGATACCAGCACCTGATTGATCAGCACATACCGGCGCTGCACGTCCTCTTGCAGTTGGTTCAACGTACGCAGGCGCTCTTGATCCTCGGCGAGCGTAGACGCGACCTGTTGGCGAACTCGCGCGTGCAGGCGCAGCGTGCCCCCGAACTGCTCTACCTGTTCCGCGAGCGGCGGAACCATAGGCACCGGGCAAGCGTCCGCCTCCCAGCGGGAACAATCAGGCAGCCCAAAGTACGCAAGTTCCCCGCCGAGGTCACTCAGCAGGCCGTTGATCGCTGTGCGCAGTCGCTCACGGCCCAATCGTCTCTCTTCGTGCTTGTTCGTCGCCACCCCGGTGAGGCGCTCGAGGAATTCGTGGACGTTGTCCCATTCCGGAGCCTCTGCGGGCAATGTGTTCAACTCTTCCAGCCAGTGTTCCAGTCTCAAACCAGACCCTCCCGTCTGTTTCTCCTGCGAAATCCGCCCCGGTCTCATCGCATCGCCGTCGGGGGCGCCTGCACCAATTCTCGCACGTCGCCGACCCGACGGGTCACGCGCTGTGCATCCAGGTACTCCATCAACGGTACTGCGAACTTGCGAGACGTCCCTAGCAGATCCCGAAACTGACCGGCAGTCATCTGACCATGCTCGCCCAGGTAGGCTCGCACTCGGGCGATGGCTTCGGAAACCGCCTGCCGATGCAGGAAGACTTCGGGCGCGATGCGGATGACAGTTCCGTTCTCGATCAATGCCTCCCATACCTCCTGCGCGGCGCGTACCGTAAGCCCTGCGCGCGCGCAAAGGTCGGCGTACGCAGGTGCGTGGTATGGGTCAGCCAGCAGACCCGCCTCCAGTCCATCAGTAATCCTGCGCTGTTCGGGTGTGAATGTGGGCGTGTGCGCCGCGAGGGCCAGCCGGCTGCCGACGATCTGGACGCCGTGCTCGGCCTCCAGCCGCGAAAGCACCAGTTGAAATCCGCGCGTGTCCATCTGTCGGGAGAGGCGGCTGCGGGCCTCCTCCCGGCTCATCCCCACCCACATCGGGTGTGCGTGATGGTGCTCGTGGAGGACCCCACGGAATTGGTGCATCGCCGCATCCAGGCGATGCCGGTGGATCACTGTTTCGCCGTCCAGCGGCACCAGATCGCCGGCATCCACCCCGGCGCGCAGAAGCTCGCGCACCTCCTCAACCGGCAGTCCCAGTTCCAATGCCAGTGGGGGAGGGCCGACCGGGGTCAGGTGGTGGCGTCCCACCGCTTCGGCGACGAGTTCCTGCGGGGTTCCCGTTTCTTTCACGGCCAGAATTCGCAGCACCTCGGCATCGCTGCGCCGGTGTCGCGCTGGAGCCGCTTCAATGACTGCACCGCCCCCGATTGTCTCCATCGGCGAGTAGAAACGCAACACATAGCGATCACCTTTCGCCGCGACGGTGGGAGTCTCCAGACGCAGTTGCACCAGCCCGCTCTCTCCCGGCGCCAGTTCCTCCGCATCCAGCAAGTTCAAACGGGCCAGAACCTCCGCCGCGCCCAGATACATGCGCACCCGCGTGCGATGCTTTACCGGTCGAGGGCAGTTCTTGAGCACGTCGAGGCGGCAGTCAAGCGCCTGCGTGCCGGGATAGGTGCCCGGTGGGGCGGCGACGTCTCCGCGCTCGATATCGTCGCGCTCCAACCCTGCGAGATTGATCGCCACTCTGGTGCCGGCCTCGGCAAAATCCACCGACGCATTGTGCACCTGGAGGCTCCGGATGCGCGTCTCGATGCCTCGGGGCAGCACCTCGACCCGGTCCCCCACCCGCGCCACACCCGACATCAGAGTGCCCGTCACCACGGTGCCGAAACCGCGGATGGTGAATGCGCGGTCAATCGGCAGGCGCCAGGGACCCACGATGGGTCGCGTGGGCACCTCGTCGGCCATGCGGGCGAGCAGGTTCCGCAGTTCGTCAATCCCGGCGCCGGTGATGGACGACACGGGGACGATGGGCGCATCCGCCAGAAAGGTCCCCCGGAGCGCCTCGCGAATGTCCTCGGTCACCAGTTCCACCCACTCGTCCTCCACCAGATCCGCCTTAGTGAGAGTCACCAGGCCCCGGCCCGTCTGCAAGATGTGGAGGATGTCCAGGTGCTCTCGCGTCTGCGGCATGACGCCCTCATCGGCGGCGATCACCAGCAGTACCAGGTCAATTCCCCCCGCGCCCGCCAGCATGTTCTGGAGGACCCGCTCGTGACCCGGGACGTCGATCCCTCCGGCGTGGCGACCGTTGTGGAGCGTGACGGCTGCGACGCCGAGGTCACTGGCCATCCCGCGCT
>SYMT01000042.1 GCA_005805375.1 Actinomycetota bacterium | reverse complement strand
GAACGATACCATCCGGCCGCGTCGGGCGCGGTGAACAACGACCGACTTATTTTTGAGCGAGCCCTTAGCGCCAGTTGCAGGCTGCCGTCCCGGTCATTCGTGCGTTGCTCCAACCGAAACTGGCGACATACTGCCTGCAGCAACGGGGACAGGGGACCCTGGTACGCAACCGTGACCTTCCACTCCGCGATGGTGCGTTCCACCGTGACCTTGCGTCCGCCCTGTCGCGTGAGCAGGGCTGCCAACTCCTCCAGCGGCCTCCCCTCCAGAGTCACATCCACCAACCCCGCCGACGCCCGGGGCGGGACCTCTGCCTGCCCCCCTGCCAGGACGCGACCCCCGAGCAATGCCAGGCGAGAATGCCCGCCCGCGCTGAAAGGGCACCCCAGTCCAGCCCGGGGCACCGCTCTGGGAAGGGGGTGCTCGGCGGTCCCGGCAGCCACGGACGCCGGAAGGATCGTCCACAAGCACGCCAACATCCCGCACAACAGCAACGTAGAGCAGTGACTTTGCATGGTGGTGATTTCAGGGGACAAGTCCAGGAATTCGCCCCCTTCTTTTTCAAAGGTCCTCATGCTGCCCCGCCGTGTCTACGGAGGAGGACCGGTTGTCCAGGAGACACTCGGATCGCAGTTGATGACGTACACGACCGGCGGATTGTATCGTGTATCGTGGACATCGACGTACGTGAGGACGTCGGGGGCCCAGTCGGTCCAGGATGCCAGCCGCCCACGGCGACGTAGTCGGTCTTCTTGGCATCGCCCTGCTGGGTTGCCCAGTGGGTCACGGTCGTGTTGGGGTCCACGTTCGGTCCAACCGTGATGCGGAGCGAGTTCTGCTGCGGTACCGATGACTCCAACTCTACCGTGATGGTTCCCACGGTGGAAGGCTTTGCCTCCCAGAACTCTCCGTTCACAGATGTGATGTTAGTTGTGATAGACGCTGAACCCCCAGTGGTTGTGGTCGCGGCCGTTCCCCGGTTTGCCGTTCACCAGCTCGACCGAGGGGGCGTCCGAATTCGCTGTCGCAGAGGACCAGCGCCTCCTCCAGCAGGCGTCGCTCGTCCCGATCGGTGAGGAAGGCGCTGATGCCCTGGTCACACTCGCCGGCCAGGCCGCCCAGAGCGGCAGGGCCACTGGCGATGTCGGTGTGGCTGTCCCAGGGCTGAACGTCGCCGTAGAGCACCTGCACGATGCGCACCTCTGCCGCACGAGGCGCCGGGCCATGAATAGCTGCCGGGCCTGGACCGTGTCGCCGGAGGACCTGAAAATTCGGAACCCTGGTTGCCTCTACTCTTATCCTCATGTGGGGTTGACGGAGAGATGGGGAAAGACATAGAATTAACTTGAGTTAAATTCTGGACTTCACCGGATCCATTCAGGAAACTCACCCCGCTATCGGGTGTTCCCCGGCAGCTTTCGTGAACAGGGGCGGCGGCCGACACCACTGTGCGTTGCGCAGTGGTCCGGATCCCAGGAACGCCGGCATCTTGCCGGTCCCCGCCGGGCAATATAGCTTCCCTGTTTCACACAGTGCCACGGGCGCCCCAGTCACCAGGAGAACGAAACTGTGTCCCGCCACTTTCCGCCCCCGCTCCTCCCCGGGCTGACTGCGCTCCTCCTGCTCGCCGTACCGGCCGGTGCGGCGCAGGGATCCGCCTCCCCAGCGGAGCCCGAGTTCATCATTACCGACCGGCCTGACTTCACCGAGAGCACTCTTGCCGTGCCCCGGCGCACCGTGCAGATCGAGGCCGGTCTCACCTGGCTGCGGGGGTCCGACGGGACGAAAACGCTCAATCTGCCGGAAACCCTGCTGCGGTGGGGCGTCGGGGGCAAGACCGAGGTGCGTCTCGGGATTCCGGACGCGCTGTTCCAGCGCTCTCCGCAGCGAATCACCGGGCTGAGCGACACCTATCTCGGTTTCAAGCGCGAACTCGGCAAGTACGGCGGTTTCGACCTGGCGATCATCCCGGCGATCAATCTGCCCACGGGCAGTGCCGGCTTCAGCACGGGCGGGGTGGATCCCGAATTCGTGGTAGCCTGGGCGCGCGACCTGGGAGGAAGTTGGGCGGTCAGCGGCCTGATCGGTGCGGCCTGGCTCCGGGATACGGGTGGACGCAACCTCTCCCCGTTCGTTACCGTTTCGGTCGGCCGCCCGATCCGCGGCCGCCTTTCCACGTTCCTGGAGTACGCGGGCACGTTTCCGGAGCACGGATCCGATTCACAGCTCCTCCACCACGGTTACTTGTACCTGCTCAATCGCAACTCACAGATTGACATCCACGGCGGGTTCGGCCTCGTGCGAGCTGCACCGGACTTCTTCATCGGCGCGGGTTATTCCGTGCGCTTCAGATAGGGCAACCGGATGCTGGGAAGTTCCGCCGAGGACTACCTGAAAAATATCTATAAGCTCCTGCTGGAACGAGAGCACGTGACCCCGTCGCTGCTGGCCGAGCGCCTGCGCGTCTCCCCGGCCGCCGTAACCAAGATGTTGCGGCGGCTCCAGGAACTGAAACTGGTCAACTACGTCCGCAGCCAGGAACTGTCGCTCACCCCCTCGGGTGAGAAGGTGGCGCTGGAGGTGATCCGTCACCACCGGCTCCTGGAGGTCTATCTGATGCAGGCCCTGGGCTACACGTGGGACGAGGTAGACAGGGAGGCCGAGCGCCTGGAGCACCACATTTCGGAGGAGTTTGAGGACCGGATTGATGCGCTGTTGGGACATCCCACGCACGATCCGCATGGGGATCCCATCCCGACTCGAGACGGCAAGATTGCTCCGATGGCGAACGGGACTCTCGCCCAGCTCCTGCCGGGACAGGCGGCCACGATCCGGCGCGTGTCGGATGGAGACCCCGAGATGCTGCGGTATCTGGGGCGGATGGGACTGTATCCCAATACGCCCGTGCGGATGGTGGAACTGGAGCCGTTCGGGGGTCCCCTGCGGGTGGAAGTGGCAGGAGTGGATCTGGCAATCGGCCGCGAGTTGGCCGGCAACGTGTTCGTGACTGTAACCGAGGAGGACCCTTCGTGAAGAACCAGATGGACTTTCGGCCTGGGGACTGGCTGCGTGCGGCGGTCCTCATCGGCCTGGGCCTGACGGCGGGCTGCGGCGGCAGCAGCGATAGTGGCGCCGGTGGCGCTGGCGGCAACGGTGGCGCGGGCGAGAAGAAGATTCGTGTCACGGCGACGGTGGGGATGGTGGCCTATACCGCCGAGCGGGTGGGCGGGTCGCACGTCGAGGTATCTGCACTGATGGGGCCCGGGGTGGATCCGCACCTGTACAAGGCCTCGGAGGGGGACATCCGCAAGCTGTCTGATGCGGACATCATCTTCTACAGCGGGCTGAACCTCGAAGGCAAGATGGGGGAGGTGCTCAAGAAGATCGGCGCCGCGGGCAAACCGGTGGTCGCCGTCTCCGAACAGGGGGTTGACCCGTCGCTCCTTCGTTCCCCACCGGAGTTCCAGGGACACCACGACCCGCATATCTGGTTCGACGTGAGCCTGTGGGCGAAGACGATTCTGCCGGCCGCCGAGGCGCTCGCAAAACTGGCGCCGCAGTGGGCCGACGAGTTCCGCGCCAACGCAGCCGCGTATGAGAAAGAACTCGCCGCGCTGCACGAAGATTGCAAGACTCAATTGGCCACCATCCCGAAGGCGCAGCGCGTGCTGATCACGGCCCACGACGCATTCGGGTACTTCGGCCGCGCGTATGACGTGCAGGTCGAGGGATTGCAGGGTGTGAGCACCTCAAGCGAATACGGCCTGCGCGACATCCAGCGGCTGGTGGAACTCATCGTGCAGCGCAAGGTCAAGGCGGTGTTTGTGGAGTCGAGCGTACCGCGCCGTTCGATTGAAGCGGTGGTCGAGGGATGCAAAGCGCGTGGCCACCAGGTGGTGATCGGCGGCAGCCTCTTCTCGGATGCGATGGGTGAACCGGGGACCCCCGATGGAACCTACCCCGGCATGGTGCGCAAGAACCTCCAGATCATTGTCGGGGCGCTGAAATGACGAATGCACGAATACACGAAGGGAGAAGCGACCCCCACACCCCAGCCCCCACACCCCAGCCCCCACACCCGAAACCCCACACCCAGAACCCCACACCCGACACCCCACCCTCGGCTCCACCGCTGGAGGTCCACGACCTGACCGTAGCGTACCACCGTCGGCCTGTGCTGTGGGATATTGACTTCCAGGCGCCCGAGGGCAAGCTGATCGGGATCATCGGCCCCAACGGCGCGGGTAAGTCCACACTCATCAAGGCGGCGCTCGGACTGGTGCCGCTCGCCTCCGGGTGGGTGAAGATCTATGGCAGGCCGTACGTACAGGAGCGGAACAGCAGCGGGTACGTCCCGCCGCGGGAGTCCGTGGACTGGGATTTCCCCACGAACGCTCTGGATGTCGTCCTCATGGGGCGATACGGGCGTCTGGGCTGGTTGCGCCGGCCGCGGCGGGCCGACGTGGATTGTGCGCGAGAGTGCCTGGCGAAAGTGGGCATGGCGGACTATGCGCTCCGGCAGATCAGTCAGCTCTCCGGTGGGCAGCAGCAGCGAGTGTTCCTGGCACGGGCCCTGGCACAGGAGGCGTCGCTGTACTTCATGGATGAACCGTTCTCCGGAGTGGATGCCGCGACGGAGAAAGCGATTGTCGCCATCCTTCAGGAGTTGCGGCAGCACAAGAAGACGGTGCTGGTGGTCCATCACGACCTCCAGACGGTGCGAGAGTACTTTGATTGGGTCATCCTCCTCAACATGCGGCAGATTGCAGTGGGCCCAACCGACCAGACATTCACCCCGGAGAACCTGCAGAAGACCTACGGGGGCCGGCTGAACATCGTGACCGAGGTGGCTGAAGCGGTGGCGCGCGGTGTCCAGGTTGGGAGAACCTGATGCCGCACTGGATGATGGAACGCAACGTGCAGTGGGTCCTGGCGGGCTGCGTCCTGTTGGGCATCAGCAGCGGCGTGTTGGGGAGCTTCGCCCTGCTCCGGCGTCGAAGCCTGATGGGCGATGCACTGGCCCACGCCGCGCTGCCCGGCGTCTGTGCGGCGTTCCTGCTCACCGGCACCCGCTCGCTCGGTTTTTTCCTGGTGGGAGCGACCGTGGCCGGGCTGCTGGGAGCATTCTGCATCCAGGCCGTTACCCGGCATTCGCGGATTAAGGAAGACACTGCGCTCGGGCTCGTGCTCTCCGTCTTCTTCGGCTTCGGCATCGTCTTGATGACGATCATCCAGCACAGTCCAAAAGCAAATCAGGCAGGTCTCGACAAGTTCATCTTCGGCCAGGCTGCGTCGCTGATCGAAGCCGACGTGCGGGCGATGGCTGTGTGCGCCGCCCTCATCTGCGTGGCCGCCGGGCTCCTGTTCAAGGAGTTCAAGCTGCTTTGTTTCGACTCCGGATTCGCGCGGGGCATCGGGTATTCCACCATGTGGCTGGACGGCCTGCTGCTGCTCCTGATCGTGCTGGCGGTCGTAGTAGGGCTCCAGGCAGTCGGTGTGGTGCTGATGGCGGCGATGCTCATCACGCCCGCGGCGGCGGCGCGGCTCTGGACCGACCGGCTGGACCGGATGGTGTGGCTGGCGGGGGCATTCGGCGCTGCCGCCGGAGCGTTGGGAACCGTGTTGAGTGCAGTGGAACTCCGCATGCCGACCGGACCGCTGATCGTTCTGTCGGCTACCGCGGTATTCGTTGTGTCGCTGTTCCTCGCCCCGCGTCGCGGGCTCGTGGCGCGCGCCCTCCGATTGATCCAGCTGCGGGCCCGAGTAGCCCGGGAGCACGCTCTTCGCCACCTCTATGAGCTGGCCGAGGCGTCGGGTCGGTGGGAGGAACGAGTGCCGCTGCAGGAACTCGCCGCCGTCTGGGGCGAGCCGGTTGCCGTCGTGCGCAGGCAATTGACCCGGCTCGAGCAAGACGGCCTCACCTGGCATTCGGGAGAACACTGGGGCCTGAGCGCCTCCGGGCTCCAGTCCGCCTACGAGGTGGTGCGCAACCACCGCCTCTGGGAGATGTTCCTGATGCACGAGGGCCAACTCGGGGCAGATCACGTGGATCGCGACGCCGACCTGATCGAGCATCTGCTGCCGCCGGTGATCGTACGGGAACTGGAACGGCTTCTGCGCGTGCACGGTCGGGAGCCGGAGTTGCCCCCCAGTGTGCATCCCCTGGCAGGGACGGGAGGGTAACGAGATGGACTCAGCAGCGGTCTGGATTGTCATTACCGGAGCCCTGGTGGCGGCTTCCTGCGCCCTCCTCGGCTGCTTCCTCGTGCTCCGTCGCCTCGCCATGCTCGGCGACGCGATCAGCCATGCGGTGCTGCCCGGCATCGTCATCGCCTTCCTGATGACCAGCAGCACCACCTCGCTGCCCATGGTCCTCGGAGCCGCGGCGCTCGGCCTGCTCACCGCCTTTCTGGTCGAGACCCTCTCTCGCGGCGGTGTGCAGGGCGACGCCGCGATTGGTGTCACCTTTACCTCGCTGTTCGCCTTCGGCGTGGTCCTGGTTTCCCGCTATGCTGCCCAGAAGGACCTGGACCTCGATTGCGTCCTGTACGGCGAGATTGCCTACGTGCCGTTCGACACCATCGGGCCGCTTCCGCGCGCTGTAGTGGTGAATGCGGTGCTGCTGGCGTTGAACGTGATCGTCGTGGGGCTGCTCTACAAAGAATTCAAGCTGTGCGCCTTCGATCCCGGCATGGCGGCGGCGGTCGGCATCCCGGTAGCCGCCATCCACTACCTGCTTATGGCGCTGGTCTCCGTGACCACGGTGGGCGCCTTCGAGAGCGTGGGAGCCATTCTCGTCGTGGCCATGCTGATCGTCCCGAGTGCCACCGCCTACCTGCTGACCGACCGGCTGGGGATGATGCTCGCCCTGGCCGCGGGGCTGGGCGCCGCGGCGTCATTGGGCGGCTATCTGATGGCGCGGTGGCTCGGGTGTTCCATCGCCGGCGCGATGGCCACCGTGAGCGGCTTGTGTTTCACGGTGGCGTTCCTCTTCTCTCCCTCGCACGGCGTGTTCACCCGCCTGGTAGCCTACCAGCGTCTGCGTCGAGTCGTCCTGGAAGAGGACATCCTGCTCTGGGCAGGGCGCCGCTCCGAAGGAGGGGAACCCGCGCCCTTCGGCATCCGCGAACTCGTGCGCGGGATCGAGCGGCTGCCCAATGAGGTGACCCTCACGGCCGGGCGCCTGCTCCACACGGGACTACTGGCACGCACCGGAGAGGAATATCGCCTGACCCGCCTCGGCGTGGCCCGCGCCATCGAACTTCTGCGCCGTCATCGCATCTACGAATCATACCTCGGTGAACTCGGCTATCCTGTGGACCACATCCACGCCCCGGCCGACCGCGTGGAACATCACCTGACACCGACCCTGACGGCTGCCGTAGACGAGGCCGTCCATCATCCCGAGACGGATCCGCAGGGCAAGCGGATCCGGTGATGGGCTGCGTTCGGGTGTAGGGTGTTCACCGCCAAGGACGCAGCGGCACACAGAGTCGGGCCGGAGTGAAGCGGTTTCCACCAGGAAGCACTCCTACGACGCGCAGCTCTTCAGGCGCACGCCGCCAGACGCCCGCGTTCCCGCATGGCGGCAAAAACCGGGAAGAGGATTGCCGCCGGAATGGCAATCACGGCGATGGCAACGAGGAGTTCGATGAGGGTAAACGCGCACCGGTGGTGCTGAATCAGGCCTGGAGTCCCAATCGGCGATGCTGTGCTTGCAGCGCGTCCATATAGCGAGCAAAGGCCTGCTCATCGCGCCGGCAGCTCCGGCCCTTGCAGACCATCGCAAAAGCGCGGCGGTGCCGGTCGGCGGAGCGGTTCGGTTCCGCGCGATGGATCATCTCCCCGTGATGTGCGACCAGATCCCCCACCTGCAGCCGGATGGCCACCTCACGGGCCTGGTCGGCGGCAGCGTAGTCGTCAATGCCCTGGGAGAACCCGAGCACGTGCGACGCATCGTGCGGCCGGATGCCTTCGCGGTGGCTGCCCGGCACATAGCGCAGGCAGCCATTTTCCTCGTCCACCGAGTCCAGCGCCAACCAGAGCGTGACGACATTGGCGGGGCGCAGGCAGAAGTAGTAGTTGTCCTGATGGGGCGGTGTCGGGGAGTCGGTGCCCGGCGGCTTGTTGAACCACTCCGGCTCCCCCCCGACCACCTCCTCACCCACCAGCGCGGATGCCAGTTCGATCCAGCGCGGCCGGGTGCGATACGCTTCGAAGAAAGGGGCCTGCCCCATGTGCTGCATTTGCTTGAGCGTTTCGGGGCGCGCCCGATCCACATAGAAGGCGTCCCGGTCCGAGAGCCCGGGTACCACCTCCCGCACGTAGCGGTCCAGTTCCTGCTGCAACTCGCGTAGCTCGCCGGGCGGGAGGAATCCACGCACGATGACATAGCCCTGCTCGTGATAGCAGGCGGCGAGTGACTCCAACTCGATGGCGCTCATCTCCGGGTCCTCATTCCTGTGCATTGCGGAGGCAGAAGCCGCCGTCCACCACCAGCGTCACACCGGTGATGTAATCCGCGTCGCCGGAAGCGAGAAAGGCGGCGGCCTTCCCGATGTCTTCCGGCCGGCCCAGCCGTCCCCAGGGAAGCCCTGGGGCTGCTTCGGCAATGGCTGCGTCGCCGAACGACTCGTGCTCTCCCGGGGTATCAATCCACCCCGGCTCGATGACGTTCACGTTGATCCGGTGCGAGAGCAGTTCGTTTGCGATCGTGAACGCCATCCCATTCAGGCCGTACTTCCCGGCGTTATACGCCACGCTCCGGGTGAACGGGATGCGCGCGTGAATGCTGGAGATGAAGACGATCTTCCCGCCGCCGCCGCGCTCGACCATGTGGCGCGACACCAACTGGCTCATGTGAAACCCGCCGGACAGCACCCCACGCAGCACAAATTCCCAGTCCTCCGGTGAGCAGGCCAGGAAGTCGGTGCGCCGATTGACCGCCGGGTTGCTCACGAAGATATCAATGCGGCCGAACGCTTCGAGCGCCCCCGCGACGATGCCCTCACAGCCCACGCGGTCAAAGGCATCGCCTTCCACAAACACCGACTCCCGCCCCAGCGCGCGGATCTCGGCGGCGGTGGCTTCGCCCAGATCTCGGCGCCGAAAGTCGTTGACCACCACATCCGCGCCCGCCCGCGCCAGTTCCATCGCGCAGCCTCGACCGATTCCCCGCGCCGAGCCCGTCACCAGTGCTTTCTTGCCCGCCAGTTTCATTCAGTGCCTCCGTTGACTTTCGGCACGCACCGGACTATTCCCTTTCCGGCGGAGGGACGCGCCCCGACACCCGGAGTTGCCATCGCAGAGGACGCAGAGGGAGTACCGACGAGGGGTTCGCGCCCCCGGGAACGCCGGCATCTTGCCGGCTCGGGCACGCCAGTCCAGCATTGCGGGGCGCACGTCCCGACACCCGGAGTTGCCACCGCAGAGGACGCAGAGGATCGCAGAGAGAGTACCGACGGGGGATTCGCGTGCCCGAGCCGGCAAGATGCCGGCGTTCCCGGGAGGGCAACCACGGGGGGATTGCCCCTACGGCGGAGGGGGCGCGGCACGAGGGGGCCGGCGGGACGCCGGCGTTTCCGGGTGTGCGTTACGGCATCGTCTCCGGCGCCGGCGCCTGGGCGTGCTGCCATCCCTCGCCCGAGAGCGCCCGCAGGAACTCCACCAGGTCCTGCTTTTCTGCCGCCGTGAGGTGCAACTTCGACAGGCGTTCATCCAGATAGGGATTCTTGCCGCCCCCCTTGTTGTAATGTTCCACTGCGTCGTTCAGGGTCTTCACGCTGCCGTCGTGCATGTACGGGCCGGTCAGCGCCACTTCGCGCAGACTGGGCGGCTTGAAGAACCCGGTCTCCCATTCCTGGTGCGTGATTTCGACCCGTCCCCGGTCCGCCTGTGGCCGTGCCTGACCCACTCCGGTGTTGGCGGGGATCTCATCGGTAAAGTTCGGCCCGCTGTGGCAGGCAAAGCAGTTCGCGCGCCCGAAGAAGAGTTCCTTGCCGCGCACCTGAGCAGGGGAGAGAGCCGCCATGTTCCCGGCCTGGTAGCGGTCATAGGGTGAATTGCCCGACAGCAGGGTGCGCTCAAACGTGGCGAGTGCCTTGCCCACCCGTTCCGCCGTGACGTTGTCGTCCCCGAACGCGCGGCGAAACAGCGTTCGGTACCCGGGCACCGCCGCGAGACGCTCGACGCATGTGCGGTGTGCTTCCTCTGCGGTTGCCGCGGTGGTCATCTCATCCGGATTGGCGATGGGGGCAATCGCCTGCTCGTCCAGTGAGGGGGAGCGTGCATCCCAGAACTGTTCCTCACTGTACGCCCGATTGACCAGCGTGGAGGCGTTCCGCCGCCCTTTGCGCTTGTGAATCCCTTCCGACACCGCCACCCGGTCGGAAAAAGCGCGCGCGGGGTCGTGGCAACCGGCACACGCGATGGTCCCGTCCGACGAGAGGCGCTTGTCGAAGAAGAGCAGCCGCCCCAGGTGCGCCTTCTCCCGGGAAAACGGGTTGTGCTCCGGCCACGGGATTTTCGGCAGCCCCATGGGAGGGCGCGGCGCTTCCAGTTTCCACCGCCATGCCAGTCCCTGCCCGGCCAGTAAGAGGACCACTCCAACCCCAGCCGTCCAGACCCACCGCCGGCGAGATTTTTCCAGAGGAAAAGTGTGTTGTCGCATTCTTCCATCTCCCAACTTTAGTCGGGTGCAGTGCCACTAACAGTTGGTCATCGTTCTCCGGAAGAGTTCCGATGGCCCGTGATTTTCCAATTCCAGGAACACTCATCCAAGGAGCCCTCAATGCGAAGGCGAGCCTTCACGCTCATCGAACTGCTTGTCGTCATCGCGATCATAGCCATTCTGGCTGCCATCCTCTTTCCGGTCTTCGCACAGGCCAGGGAGAAGGCGCGGCAGACTCAATGCATCAGCAACCTGCGCCAGTTGGGCACCGGAATGCTGATGTACATGCAGGACTATGACGAACTGACTCCGGCGGACACCCGCCTGCCCACCCCCGCGGGCGTCGCCATTCCCCCGCCGACCGTCATCACCTATGCGCTGGCGCTGCTGGACCCGTACGTCAAGAACAACGGGATCAAGCGCTGCCCGAGCGACCCGGCCCCGATTCTCCGGTCCGACGGGTTGCCTGGTGCACTCGCGGCCGGCGATCAGGGCAGCAGCTACAAGGTTAGTGCCGCAACCCCGGCGGGCACCCAGGGCGGATCCGTGTACCTGGACAGCTGGGGAGTGATCCGCTGGAACGGCATTTCCGCCGCGGAAATGTCGGCCCCGGCCGACACGGTGATGATCACTGAGGCCCACAGCCCCGTGGTCGGCTTCCCCGCGGACACGATCCGCAGCCCCAGCTATTGGTGGCGGCGATATGCGACCGGCTCCGGGATGAACGCCCGCAACGGGCGCGCATTCAAGGTGGACTGCTTCGTGACCAATCGTCACAGCGGCGGCGCCAACTATGCGATGGCCGACGGTCATACCAAGTTCTACACCCGCGGCACCTTCCAGGGCAATAATCCGGTCGGCTCCGCGAACTGCAACAACAGCCAGCCGGTCCTGAACGGCGCCAACGCCGCACAGAACGGGCTGAACTACTGGGCCTTCTGGCGCACCTGCCCGCCGGACGTGCCCAACTGCGGCAAGTAGGCCCCACGTCCGTGACGCTCGGCCCTGGATTGCGGTGCAATCCAGGGCCGTTTTGCGCCCGGTCAGAGAAGGCGGAGGAGTTCCCGAATCCAGGTCCGGGACGCCGGTGCAACGGCGAGCGAATCCAGATTCGCTACGACAAGTTCATATACCGATCCCAGAGTTGCTTCCGGAGGAAACGCGGCGTCCGTACCCAGTATGATCTGGAACACGGTCTCTGTTGACAGTCGCAGGACACGCACCCGCGCCCGCAGCAGATCCCGAAGCCGCAGAGCTTCCCCCGCATCCGGGGTCCTCTCCAACATACAGATGGTGATGGACGCCCGATCCGCCTGGGGAATGCGACCCACCACGAATCCATCTGCGTACTCGCCCGCCGCCGCCACCCTGGCCAGCAGACCCTGGACGCGGAGCAACTCTTGCAGCCGACGCGCGGCGTCGGTCCGGCCGTCGGGGCCGACGATCAGGATCTGGTATTCGCCGTTCCGCTCGCGCTCGGACAGGGTGGTCAGGCGTGCCTGGCGGTCACGCTCGCCGGCAGCCGAGTGCAACCAATCGCTGACCGCAGCATCGGTAGCTTCATGGAGTGCCGCCAGATCCACCAGGGGCGATCGCGCGCCGCAGAAGGGGCAAATCACGTCCGGTTCCTGCTGTCGGCGGCGGAAGTCCACGGCCGGCAGAGGGAGGTACCGGGTGCACTGCGGGCAGGCGTAGACCTCCTCGACCGCCACCGTCTCTTTCTCGGCGAGCTGGCCCAACTCGTGGCGGATCAGACCCAGCCAGTGCATCTGCTGCGGGTTTCCCATGTCCGCCGAAGAGAAGACCTGCAGCTCCCCCTGGGTTTCGCGACCGTGTGTAGGGAGCCGGAGCCGATACCCACACTCCCCACCACCGGCAGCCCGAAACAGTGCGGCGTCATTGTACAGGCGGTATCCGATCGTCTCCGGACTGTACATCAGGGTGACCGTGAGGCGGGCAAACAGAGCACGCAGTGGCCCGTCGAAGTACAGGACGTGTGTTGCCCGGTACCCCGCCGACACCCCGGGGAAGTCCCTGCGAACCTCCGAAGGAAAGATGAGGACTGGCCCCACGTTCCACGCGTGCGGAACTGCCCGAGGCGGTGCGGTCGGTCGCACGGGGCACGACGAGGAAACTGCCCCGCGCGCCGCGAACGACATACCGATGCCGGGGAGCCTTCGTCTACATCCCCGGGGAGGGTTCCCGCATGTCCGCGTCCTTCGATCTGCGTCGCCTGGAATCGGTGCAGTTAGTGCCGCCTACACCCTTTTCTTCCGACTGCAGGGAAGTGGCGCCGGAGCGCCTGTCCGCACTCGTGCAGGAACTGGCTGGCGCCGGCATCCGCGTGTTTTTACCCGGCGCTGGAACCGGAGAATTCCACTCCCTCTCGGCTGAGGAAGTAGTCACCTGTGTGCGCGCCACCCGGGAAGCGGCGGGACCCGAGGGAGTCGTCATGGCTCCGATCGGCATGGGAGTGGGGCATTCGCTGGCCATCGCGCGTCCCGCCCTGGAGGCGGGTGCGGACGTGCTGCTCCTCATGCCCCCCATCCATCCCTACCTGGCCGACGACGGTTTCCGGGACTACTTCCTGGCGATCACTGACGCTGTGGGGGTTCCCATTCTGGCCTACAAGCGCGGCCCCGTCCCAAGCGACGACCTGCTCGTGGCGCTCGCCGGGGAGGGACGGCTGCTCGGCGTGAAGTACGCCGTGAACGACCTGAACCAGTTCACCCGCTTCGCCGACCGGGTGGCGGGGCGCACAGGTCTCTACTGCGGTACGGCGGAACGCTGGGCTCCGTTCTTCGCCCTCGCCGGCGCGACCGGATATACCAGCGGGGCCGGAATCCTCTGCCCCCGGCTCACGTTGAGGCTGCACGCGGCCATTGCCCGCGCCGACCACGGCGAAGCGTTCCGGCTGCTCCGCCTGATCCGGCCCATCGAAGACTTCCGCGCCCGCGACGGCGATTCGTTCAACATCACGCTTCTCAAGTACGGCCTCCAGCTCTGCGGCCATGACTTCGGACCGCCCCGCCCGCCGCAGCGCCGGCTCACCCTCGAGCAGGAGGCCACCGCCCGTGCCGTGATCGAACCCGTGCTCGCTGCCGAGGCCGCGCTGCGCGATACGTAGGAGATGAATGTGGGGGCCGAGCTTGCGCCTTCACCTATCCTCTTCATCCCTCAACCATCCCCACTTTCCTTCACTCCTCAATGCATGCCTGGCACATTACTGAATTCGGCTTGAATCATCTGGCTCTGCGTGAATGTGACGAGCCCGAACCGGGCCCCGGCCAGGTGCGCGTCTCTGTTGCGGCCGTGTCTCTCAACTACCGGGATCTGCTGGTGGTGAAAGGGCAGTACAACCCGCGCCTCCGCCTCCCGCTCATCCCGGGCTCCGACGGGGTAGGCGAAGTGACTGCCGTGGGATGCGGAGTGAGCGCCGTGCGGGTGGGGGACCGGGTCGCCGGCTGCTTCTTCCCCGATTGGGTGGACGGACCGATCTCGGAGCAGAAGACTCGTGCCGCATTGGGCGGCAGCCGGGATGGGGTTCTGGCTACTTCTGTGATATTGCAGGAGACCGGCGTGCTTCCTGTGCCCGCCCATCTGACGGACGAGGAGGCCGCCACTCTTCCGTGCGCTGCCCTCACCGCCTGGAACGCTCTCGTCACCCAGGGCGGGCTCACGCCCGGCCAGACGGTGCTCACATTGGGGACCGGCGGGGTCTCGCTGTTTGCCCTCCAGTTCGCCCGGATGTGTGGGGCAGAGGTGATCGCTACTTCCAGCAGTGATGCGAAACTGACCCGGGCACGCGAACTCGGCGCGTCGGCCGGCATCAACTACCAGGAGACTCCGGACTGGGATGACCGGGTGCGGCGGCTGACCGGGGGGATCGGGGTAGACCACGTGGTCGAGGTCGGCGGCGCAGGGACACTGGAACGCTCGCTGCGCGCGGTCCGCATGGGAGGCGCCGTGAGCCTGATCGGTGTGCTCGCGGGCTATCGTCAGGCAAACCCAGTGCCCATTCTGATGAAGAACATCCGTCTCCAGGGCGTCTACGTGGGAAGCCGGGACACGTTCGCCGCGATGAACCGCGCCATCGCCCTGCATCAACTCCGCCCGGTGGTGGACCGGGTCTTCCCCTTCGCCGACACGCCCGCCGCATTCCACCATCTGGAAAGCGCTGCTCATTTCGGCAAGGTGTGCATCCGCGTTCCATCGTAATCTGCAGCAAGGGAGAATGGGAATGACCTGTACACGACGGGAGTTCGTGGTCGGGGCGGTAGCGACGACGGCCGGGAGCGCGGAAGCGGCGGTGCGGCGGCGTGCGGTGTATGTTGGGTGCTACACCGGGCCGGACCGCCGTGGGATCTGGCTTACCCACCTGGATCCGGAGAGCGGACACCTCGCTCCGCCGCGACCTGTCGCCGAAGCGGTCAACGTCTCCAGCATGGTGCTGCATCCGAACGGGCGGTCCCTCTTCGCCGTCAATGAGATCGGCGATTTTCAGGGAACGGACCACGGCGCGGTCTCGGCCTTTCGGATTGAGGCGGACGGCGCCCTGCGCGTCGTGTCTCAAGTCTCGTCCCGGGGCGGAGGCCCCTGCTACATTTCCCTGGATCGTCGCACCCGGCGGGCACTCGTTGCGAACTACGGCGGGGGAAGTGTCGCGGCACTACCGGTACGGGCCGATGGGGGACTGGAGAGCGCCTCCGGTTTCGTGCAGCACCCGCGGACGCCCGGCGCGGCGCCGCACGCCCATGCGATTCACATCGCGCCGGACAACCAGGCGGCGTTCGTGTCCGACCTCGGGTTGGATCGGGTCTCTCGCTATGAGTATGACGCCCAGACCGGACGCCTGGAGGAGACCGGCGCCCACCACGCGCTCCTGCCGGCCGCATCGGGCCCCAGCAATCTGTGTCTCCATCCCGACGGCCGGGTGCTCTATGCCCTTCACGAAACCGCCAATCGCGTGACCGCCTACCGCGTAGGGAAGGGACTGCGGGAACTCGCCACGGTGGGCACGTTGCCGGCCGGGTTCAGCGGCAAGAGCTGGAGCGGCGATGTGCTCTGCCACCCGAACGGCCGCGTCCTCTACACCTCCAACTGCGGACACGACAGCATCGCCCGGTACG
Source organism: Actinomycetota bacterium (assembly GCA_005805375.1). Lineage (GTDB taxonomy): Bacteria > Armatimonadota > SYMT01 > SYMT01 > SYMT01 > SYMT01. The sequence goes on along the minus strand of SYMT01000042.1, from coordinate 2,604 downwards.
CACTCGATCGCGAGGGGCGCCCCACGCTGCTCGATCACACGCCGACCGGGGGAAAGATCCCCCGCGGCTTCATCCTGGATGCGGAGTTCTTAGTCGCGGCCAATCTGGAGAGCGGCTCGGTGGTGAGTTTTCGGATTGCTCCGCAGGATGGCGCGCTCACACCGACGGGCAGCCGTGTCGAAATTCCCCGCCCGGTGTGCGTGAGAATCCAGGCGGAGGCTTGAATTAGGGTGTCGGGTGTCGGGGCGGGTGGGTACGAGGCCCGCGCTCCCAGCCTCATCGTGCGTCAACGCGCGCCCCACAGGACCACGCTTGTGGAGTCTCCGAACTCCGATTCGGAGATTCCAGGACGGTTCCCCCATGGTACCGCCTGCGTCGGCCGTGAGAGGACGCGAGCCGCCCGTCAGCCCTCATCCTGTGTCAGAACCGCACTTCCAGCGGGTCGCGCGGTTGCCGGGGATCTCCGCTGCCGATTGTTCCATCGTGCCTTCCAACCCGTCAAGAGCGCAGACTTCGGATGAGTTATTCCGTCGGGCGCGGAAAATTACCCGGAAGGGGGGACTTCGGACTCGCTGCGGGGGGGGCGCTGACCTCGGAGGCGGTGTCGGCCGATCCGGCCGCCTTTCTCGTCCAGAAAATCAATCTGCGCCGTGTCCCCCACGACCTGCCAGCGCACCTGTCTGCCTTTCGGCAGGGGGTCGTTTTGGGTTACGGGCTCACCGCTCCAGAGTAGTCGGGAGAAGCTTCGTTGCTGACCCGTTCCGGCGCCGCTGGTGAACGATCCCCTCTCGGAGGAAGCCGGAACTTTCGGATCCAGTTGGGGACCCAGGAACTGGATCAGGGGCCATTGATACAGGCATTGGGAAGCCAACACCTGATACGGGCGCCGCGAGATCAGGCTGAAGCGGGGCAACTCCCGCAGTTGCTGCAGGCGCAGGCGGCCACACCAGGCATAGTCAACCAGCGTCCCGTTTCGTCCTTCTTCCCAGGCTGTCTCCAGGCCGGCGACAACCGCACGGTCCGGTTCGACGAAACGGTCCCACCACCGTTCGCGGGATTGGAGCAGGAGACAATCTCCCTCCACTCGATAGTAGCGACGGAAACGGGCGGCGATTCGTCGGGCCCACACCGCCGCCGGAGCCGGACCGAGGTGGCCCTGGGTCGGCGCCTCCGAGACCTGCAGGTAGGTGGACCGGGCGAACCCGTCTGCGACGACCGGCGCTCCGGCGCGTTGCGAGAACTCCGTGAGGACGCGAGCCGCATCCCGTTCTCCCCGCGCCAGTGTCTCCATCGGAAAGGCCGCTCCCTTCCACCGGGCCGTGGTGTAGGCCGGGAGAGGAGTGTTTTGGGGATCGAACCACCCGGGTAGCGGCCGTTGCTCCCGTTCCAGGACCAGCCGCAGCTCCGCCGAAGCCTGCCGAAATCTCTCCGTGACTGCGGCAAATTCCGCCCGGTCGGCTACCCCGACCTGGAGCATGGTCCGCTCCTCCCCGGAGCGCAACTCCAACGTGTAGGCACCATGCCCGGCATGGATGGCGACCGCTGGATCTCCGGCAGCAGCTACGGATGCCGCATCCGCGTTGCGGCGCCGGGTGGTCAGGGAGTCGCGTAGCCCCGCCGGCAGCGCGCCGAGCGGTGTCCGAAAGAGGATCCGCCCTTGCTCGTGACTGGACGTAGTGCCACTGATGAGCCCCGGTGGTTCTGCAGCGACGCTCGCCAGCGCCTGCCGCTGGTCCATGCTGAGCGAATGAATGAATGCTTCCAGCGGCCCCGGTTTTCCCTGACCGCCCGGAGCCGCGCTGCCTTCCGGCCCCAGGCCCTGTGCGATCGTGTCCAGGCCCTGCAACACCGCGCGCTCGGAGCCCAGGCGGCGGGCCAGCGCGACTTGCTCCATCGCCTGGACGAAGTGTCGCCAGGAGCGGGCGCTTCGCAGAGTGAGCCGCACCTCCCCCCTTGACTGCCGTTCCTCGGCCACATAGTCCAGGACCTGACAGAGAACTCGGGGGAGATTCCGGGGAACGGTCCCCGCCAGCAGCACCGGATCGTCCACAATCAGCCGATCCGGGGTCACCTTCTTCCGCCACAGGGTCTCCAGGGATGGGAGGAGTTCCGTCACATCGGCTCGCCCGGGCGGAGCGGCAGGTTGGCCAGGTGGCGCCCCCGTCGCGCGCGCCGCCTGCCCCATCGCCACGTGGGCCGCAATTCCGAGCGCCGATAAAAGGACCCCCAGACTATGCGTGGGCTGTCGCAGTGAGATCATTGTCGTTCCCGGTCCAGCTTTGTCGGAGGGCGGTCAATCCCCGGATCTCCCGGAAAGGTAAGCCCCCTGCCGGGTGCGAGGATAACCTTCTCTCCCGGGGGAACGTTGACGTTGTTGTAGGCGTCCCACAGATAGTAGGTGGTCCCTCTGGGCGGCGAGAAGGTGCTGGCCTCGACCGGAGGGTTCAGCCGCAGATTCCGCACCTCCACGTGCTTCTCCTGCACTCGTTGTGGTTGCTTCCGTGTGGCCGCCACAATGATACGGCGGTCTCGAGAGCGAAGCAGGACGCCGGTCTTGATAGAGACACAGTAAACGGTCTCTCCCCCAAGAGTTCGGATCTGTTT
>SYMT01000369.1 GCA_005805375.1 Actinomycetota bacterium | reverse complement strand
GTCGGCTCTGGTGCGATCCCGGCCTGGCCCGGCGACTGGGACTTGCCACTCTCCTCATCGCGATCGGACCGCTGTCCTACTTCCTCCTCTGGCACACAGCAGCCGCGCAGCCGCTGCACAACTGGGGGCGACCTGAGACCCCACTGTTGCTCTGGAATCACGCGACCGGGAAACTGTATCGGATCAACCTGCAACTTCCCGATCCGGGCTTCTTGCGGTACTCACTGTCCGCTGCGGGCCGCTACTTCCTCGACAACTTCCCGTACGGCCTTGGTCTGTTGGCAGTTCCTGGGGCGTGGTGGCTCTGGCGAACCCGCCGCGACGCCGCCGTTGGACTGCTCGCCGCGGCGGGGGTCGTGTTCGGCTACAACCAGTGCTATCGGATCATTGATCTGGCGCCGTACTACCTGATTGTGTGGGGCTGTACCGCAGTGCTGCTGGCGCGCGGCTGGGATTGGGCGGCGGCATACCTGCCGGCGCCCTGCGGCGCGCCGCGTCTCGCCTGGGCCTGTGCAGCGCTGCTGGTGTGTCTGCCGCTGGGGCGAAACTACGCGGCCGCCGATCTGAGCCGGGCCACCTGGGCCCGGGAACTTGCCCGCCAGAATCTGGAGTGTGTCGAACCCAATGGCGTGCTGCTCTCCTACGGGGACCCGGATACGTTTCCGCTCTGGTACGTGCAGGAGCTACTCCGTGTGCGTCGCGACGTTCTGGTGCTCGATCGGGCGCTGGTGCGGTGTGCGTTCCTGGCACTGCACACCGACCCGAGCGAGTGGTATTTCCGCCACCTTCAGCAGCGGGGAGTGCCCGTTCCCACCCCGGCGCCCCGGAACGTAGCCGCCCGCGTGTCTCTGGCCGACCACGGATGGTTGTTCCATCTCGCGGAGCACGAACTGGCGGACCGTCCCTGGTTTCTTACGTGTCCCGGATCGAATCCTGCGTTCAACGGGAACACCGAGAGTTTCCGGCTCTGGGTAAAACAGTCCCGGCAGGTAGAGCCGCAGGGGACGGTGCTCCGCCTGTACCCGCGCGGCACTGCACCGGCGCCGCAGCGCACGTTGGACCGGAACCGGCAGCTCTGGACGCACATTCGGGTGCCGGATCTCGGCGGGGTGCGCCTGGACCAGGAAGCGGCGCCGGCGTACGTGCCCGACACCTACGCCCGCATGCTGGTCAAGTACGGAAGACTGCATGAGCGGACCGGGCTGAAGGATGCCGCCGCTGCCCTGTATCACCAGGCGCTGGCCGTGGCGCCACGGAACCCGGATGCCCTGCGAGAGGTAGCACGCGTGGGACAGCGTTCCGCCGCGCTCTCACCGTAGCCCAAAGCGACCCACTCAGGCGTTACAGCCGTTTCAACTTCCTCTGCCGGCTGGAATTCCCCCGTACAGACGGACGGGACGCCGGCGTTCCCGCATAGATGCGCCTGGCCCCCTGCTCGGAGAATCTCCTTCCCCGGTGGGGTCGGCGGGACGCCGGCAGCCCTACCTGGCCTGCTCCCGGCGCGGTCCACCCTCTCGAATTCCCTGCGCCTGCCATCATGACGGATTGGAACGCGCGGGCGCAGCACCGTGCTGTGAGGTGAAGCCATGAAGTCACAACGTCGGGAAGCAGGGGATGACGTCCGCATTGCGGGGACGGCCGCTACCGGCTTCTTCGCTCTGTATCTAGCCACCCTTTGCCCCACGGTGTACCTCGGGGATGTCGGCGAAATCTGCGCGGCGATCGCCGGAGGGGGCACATTCCACCCTCCGGGCTACCCGCTGTTCTCGCTGCTCGGGCGCCTGGCGGTGCTGCTCCCATTCGGGGAGGTCGCGTTCCGCATCGGCATACTGGTCGCCCTCGCCGGCGCCGGCGCCGTGGGGGTGTTCTTCCTCACCGCCCGCGCGGTCGGCGCGTCCCGTCTGCCCGCCTTCCTGGCGGCCGGGGCTTTCGGGGCCGGCTACACCTTTTGGAGTCAGTGTGTGCGAGTGGAAGTGTACAGTCTCCACCTGCTGCTCGCGCTCACGGCGCTCTGGGCCGCGCTGCGGTTTCGGGCGACCGGCAACTCCCGCTGGCTGTACGCCGCGGCCCTCGCATTCTCCCTGGGCTTGGCGCACCATCTGACGATTGTGCTGCTGGCGCCGGCACTGGCCGTTCTTTGCTTTGCGCCCTGGCGGGCGTGCGCCCGACCGGGGCGGGTGCTGGTGACGCTGCTGCCGCTCTTCCTGGTGGGACCTTCGCTCTACGGGCTGCTGTGGTTCTGGGCAGCCGGAAAGCCGCTTCTGGCTTCGGGCGATCCCTCAACGCCGCAGCTCCTCTGGTACCACGCCAGCGCCCGGCTCTTCCAGGGCATGTTCCTCCGCCTCCCCGACAGCAACCACTGGCGCGAGTGGGCTGGAACTGCCGGCTACCTGCTTTCGGACAACCTGCCGTTCGGACTCTTTGTGCCCGCCGGACTGGGTCTCGTCCTGCTCGGGCGCCGGAATCGTACCGTCGGCGCCGCGCTGACCACCCTGCTGGCCTGCGTCAGCGTGTACAATCTTTGCTATCGCATCACCGACATTGCGCCGTACTTCCTCATCGTCTGGGCAGTACTGGCACTGGGTCTGGCGGTGACCCTGACGTGGGCGCAGGACCGCCTTCCGAGGCTCCACGAACCCCGCCCGGCTCTGTCGTTCGGACTCGCGCTTCTGGTGCTCGTGCCCATCGCGCGCAACTGGTCGGCGTGTGACCTGAGCGACGCAACCTGGCTTCGGGATTTCGCCCGGGACAAGCTGGAATCGGCTGCCGCGGGAGCGGTGCTGATTACCCAGGATGACCCCGACAGCTTCCCGATCTGGTACGTGCGGGATGTGCTGGGAGTACGGCGCGACGTCCTGCCTCTGGATCGCCTGAAGATGAAAGAAGCACTCCAGTTCTATGAGCGCGACCCGAGCCAGTGGTACCTGAAACGCTTGCAGCGGGAAGGGATCCCGGTCGCACTGGGCGTGCCGGAGGACCCGTTGGTACGGCGTCGCCTGACTTGGGATGGGTTGTTGCTCGAACTGCTGGAGGGGCCTCTGCGCGGACGCCCCGTGTACTCCACATTCCTGCGCACGCAGGGCCGGCAGCAGCCCCCCTTCGTGCGCTGGGCGCTGCAGCAGCGCCGTCCGGTCCCTGTCGGGTTGCTCGTGCGCCTGGATCCTCCGGGACAGACATTGGATGTCGCCGCCCTCATCCGAGACAACGAGCGATGCTGGGAGCGCATCAAGCTTCCGGAGGCCGCGGTCACCCGCGCCCATCACGAGGTGGACCCAGACTATGTCGTGCGGCATTACAACTCGATGTTTCTGAGCCTGGGGGACCTGTACGAAAAAACGGGCCATCAAGACCGCGCGCGGCGGGTTTATGAACTCCATTCCGGGTGGGCGCCGACTCCCGATGTGGCCGCAGCAGGCCGTGTGGCGCTTCGCCGCCTGGACCTCACGCTCGCGCAGAGGACCACACGCGCCAAGTCCCCATAGAACGATCGCAGGCAAGCCCACATCCCGGAACCGCCATCGGGGAACAGAGGTTCGGGAGACCGTGTGGCCGTCCCGGCCGCGTGCCCAGGCGGCCGGGGAAGTGTGCGTGCCGGAACTGCCGCGTTCCCCCAGGGGGAGGGTCTGAGACCTTCGTAACTCATCCTCCCGCGTGTGATGATGGGCGATGGAGCCGCAGCTAGCTGCGGTTCCTGCCCTCCTCGGTCGCACGCCGACTGCTAACCGTCTCCCACGGCACGATTGACTCTGTCGGGAGAGCGCCCTTGGGCCGATACTCCGGCGGGTAGGCAGAAGCTCTGCTCCAACGATGTCCCGCGCTGCCCGAGAGGTGCGCGGTCAGGGTGAGCACATGGAAGCAGCACAGAACGGTTCCAACAACGATCTGCGGACTGCGGGCGGGATCGTGATCGGGTTCTTCGCCCTGTACGTCTGCACCCTCTGCCCGACGGTGTACCTCGGTGACTCCGGGGAGATCTGCGCTGCGATCGCCGGCGGCGGAGTGGTCCATCCGCCCGGGTATCCGCTGTTCTCGCTGCTCGGGCGTCTGGCGCTGCTGCTGCCGTTCGGGGAGGCGGCGTTCCGCATCGGAATCGTCGTTGCCCTCGCCGGCGCCGGCGCCGTGGGGGTACTCTTCCTCACCGCGCGCGCGGTCGGCGCGTCCCCGCTGCCTGCCTTCCTGGCGGCCGGGGCTTTCGGGGCCGGCTACACCTTCTGGAGCCAGTGCGTGCGAGTGGAAGTGTACAGTCTCCACCTGCTGCTCGCGCTCACGGCGCTCTGGGCCGCGCTGCGGTTTCGGGCGACCGGCAACCCCCGCTGGTTGTACGGGGCGGCGCTGGCATTCTCCCTGGGGTTGGCGCACCATCTGACGATCGTGCTGCTGGCGCCCCCGCTGGCGATTCTTTGCTTTGCGCCCTGGCGGACAAGCGCACGACCGGGGTGGGTAGCCCTGACGCTGTTGCCGCTCTTCGTGGTGGGACCGTCGCTGTACGGACTGCTCTGGTTCTGGGCATCGGGGAAACCGCTCCAGGCGTGGGGCGACCCGACTACTCCCGCTCTCCTGTGGAGCCACGCCAGCGCGCGTCTCTATCAGGGTCTCTTCCTGCGCCTGCCGGACGCCCCGCAGTGGCACGTGTGGTATCGTACCGCGTGGGCCCTGCTGCTGGATAGTCTGCCGTATGGTCTCTTTGTCCCGGCCGTGCTGGGACTGGGGCTACTGGTGCGCCGAGATCGCATCATCGGAGCCGGTCTTGGAGTGCTGTTTTCCACTGTCGCGTTGTATAACCTTTGCTACCGGATTGAGGACATCGCGCCCTATTATCTGGTCGCCTGGGTGGTGCTGGCCCTGGGGCTGGCTGCTGCGCTGGAGTGGACTCGTTCCCGGGTGCGGTTGTTCCACGAGCCTCATCCGGGACTTGCGGCAGGGCTGGCGCTGCTTGTGTTGGTGCCCATTGCACGAAACTGGCAGGGATGTGACCTCAGCCGCGCCACCTGGGTGCGTGAGTTCGCGAGGGCGAAGCTCGAGTCAGCCGCGCCGGACGCAGTGCTCGTGACGCAGGGAGATGCCGACTGCTTCCCCATCTGGTATGTGCGCGACGTGCTGGGGGTGCGCCGGGACGTGCTCCCGGTGGACCGGCTGATGACCATCGGGGCGTGGGTCAATGAGGATCGTGATCCAAGTCGGTGGTACCTGGAGCGCCTCCGCAGGGAAGGGGTGCCTGTGTCGGGAGTGGTGCCGCTGGACCGTGAGACGCGGAAGGCCCTGGGGCGGGACGGACAGCTACTCCAACTGTTCGAGGGGCCGCTCAAACAACGGCCACTGTACACTACCTTTCTCCGCACTCAAACGCGACGGCCTCCCCGGTTCATTCGCTGGGCCCTCACCGAGCGGATTCCGGTGCCGGTAGGTCTGCTGGTGCGCCTCGAACCCGCCGGCAGGCCCGTGGATCTCCCGCGGCTCATTGCCGAAAGCGAAGCCCGCTGGGTTCGCTTCCAATTACCCCGCATGGCCGGAGTGCGCACCGATCAGGAGCTGGCGCCCGACTACGTGGTGGGCCACTACAGCGCCATGCTCCTCAGTCTGGGAGGCCTGCACGAGAAGGCCGGGGCGCCGGACCGGGCCCGCCGCGTGTATGAAGAACACGTCGCCTGGGCCCCGACACCGCAGATCGCCGCCGAGGGGCGCCGAGCGCTGCAGGAACTCGATCGGAAGTTGGTGCGTACGAGCGACGGTCCTGCGGGGGAGTAATGCTGCCCCGGATTTCATCTCAAACATCTACACCTGCTGTGGAACAATCCGATTGGTTCCGCATCAGGAGAGTACCTCCCACGGTTGGACCTGACGGTAATATCTCCTCGTCAACGTGTTTTGTCACCCGTGGACGAGGCGCCCACTTTGCAGTACCTGATCTCTCTTTTCCGGTGTGTTGCTATCGGTATTCAGGATGGAGGAAGCACTATGGCCAGAGCAGTTCGGGCGCGACGAGACCGGCGAGGGTTCACCCTGATAGAAATCATGATCGTGGTTTCGATCATCGGCATCCTGCTGGCGGTGGCCGTCCCAGCATTCCAGAAAGCAGGGCTGAAGAGTCGGGCCTCGACCTGCGTGCAGAATTTGAAGCAGTTGCACGGCGCCAAGGAACGCTGGGCAATGGACTACAACCAGGGACCCCTTGACACGCCGTCAATGACGGACCTCGCCGGCCCCGACACCTACCTGAAGGTGACACCCCTCTGCCCCACGGGCGGCACGTACACCCTCGGCAACATGAACACAGTTCCGGTGTGCAGTATCGGAGGGACGGCGGGAACGCCCGAAGGTCACGTACTCCCGTAACCGGTAGCGCAGCCGAAGGAGCGGGATGCACAAAGCAGACGCAGCACGTGAAGATCTGCTCGTGACGGGCGGGAAGCCGGAAGTCCCGCCCGTCCGCCGGTCCCTTCTCCGCGCGTGCTTGCGATAGCATGTGTCCGTGAAACCTCCACCGTACCGCTTTGCGATCATCGGCGCCGGCTGGCGCACCGATTTCTTCCTGCGGATTTGCGCCGCTTTGCCCGAACGCTTCCAACTCGCCGGGGTGGTAGCGCGCCGCCCGGAACGGCGAGCCGAGTTGGGCGCTCAGTGGGGAGTGGCGACCTTCGACTCGGTAGCGGCGCTGCTGGATGCAGGCGTGCCGGAGTTTCTGGTGGGCAGCGTCTCCTATGCGGCAAACTTCGAGGTGAACCGGGCGCTCTTGGAAACCGGCTTGCCCGTTTTCACGGAGACACCGCCGGCCGCCACCCTGGACCAGATGCGAGAACTCTGGGAACTCATGCGGTCGGCGTGTGGACGGCTGCAGGTCGCGGAACAGTTCCACCGCCAGCCGCACCACGCCGCCCGGCTGGCAGCCGTCCGCGAGGGCCGCCTCGGGCCCGTACACCAGGTCTACGTCTCCCTCTGCCACGGCTACCACGGCACAAGCCTGATTCGCCACTTTCTCGATGTGAGCTTCCAGGAAGCACGGATCATCGGGATGGGTTGGTCGGACCGGCTTCGTGATCCCGGCAGCCGTGCAGGCATGCCGCCAGCGGCTGACGTAAAGGACTTCCCCCAGCAAATCGCCCTCCTGGACTTCGGCGGGGGAAAGCAGGCGGTATTCGACTTCTCCAGCGTGCAGTACTTCTCGCCCATCCGCCGTCAGCGCGTCACCGTCCGCGGCGAGCAGGGGGAAATCGTGGATCACACGCTGTCCGCCTACAGCGACGAAGGTGATCCGGTCTCGATGCCGTTCGAGCGAGTGACCGCCGGACCCAACGGCAACCTGGAAGGGCACCACCTCAAGGGCATTCAACTGGGGGGCCGATGGATCTACCGCAACCCGACGGCTCCGGCACGCCTCTCGGACGAGGAGATTGCGATGGCGGATCTGCTCGCAGCGATGGGCGAGTACACGCGCGGGGGCCCGGCGCCCTATCCGGTGCGCCTGGCGATGCAGGACCACTACCTGGGCCTGAAAATCCGCGAAGCGTGTGACACCGGAGCGCCGACCACCGCCACTCTTGAGGCCTGGGCAGAGTAACGGCGGCACGCACCGTCGCCCCAGATCTTCTCCCGAGATCCGGGATGATCCGGCATTCGCCGTTCCTCGTGCGGATCGGGCGAAACTTCTTCGGCCCGGGACTCTCCATGAGTCTCAATCGGCCCGGATGCGGGCCCGTAGAGGTGTCCCCATGTCCCGACGTGCTGTCCTGCCTTTCGTCGCTCTGGCACTCGTCTGCGCTGCGGCGCAGCCCGGAGGCGCGACTCCACGTGCGGCCGTTCGACGACCGCCGCGCAGGGAGCAGGCGCCGCGGCTCGTGCGCCTGGAAATCACCCCGCGTGAACTGCGTCTGGATCGCCCGGGTGCACCGCGGCGGTTGCTGCTCACCGGCCACTACGCTGACGGCTCCGCCCGCGACCTCACCGACGGAGCCCGTTGGGTATCACTCCGGACCGATGTGGTCGCGGTACAGTCCGGGGGAGTGCTTGTGCCTCGTGCGGATGGAACCGCCTCCGTTGGCGTCCGTCTGGGGGACCTCCGCGCTGAGGCATCAGTGCTGGTGCGAAATGCCGCAGCACCTCCCCGGTGGACGTATGCAAACCACGTAGCCCCTCTCCTGACAAAGCTGGGCTGCAACGGCGGGAGCTGCCATGGCGCCCCGGCCGGGCGCGGCGGTTTCAAGCTCTCGCTCTTCAACGCTGATCCTGCCGCCGACTACCGCACACTCGCCCGCGATGGGCATGGACGTCGGGTCATCCCTGCCGACCCGACAGCCAGCCTGCTGCTGAAGAAGCCAGCGATGCAGGTACCGCATAAGGGGGGACAGCGACTGGCTGTGGCTTCGCCCGAATATGACCTCCTGGCGGCCTGGATCGCGGCGGGTGCGCCCGAGGGCCCGTCCCATGAGGCAACCGCAGTTGCGCTGGAGGTTCTCCCCCGCGGCCGGGTGCTGGCGGGGTCCGGGGAAACCCAGCGTCTGGTGGCACTCGCCCGCTTCTCCGACGGCACAACCCAGGATGTTACGGCGCACGCGACTTTCGTCAGCAATGATGAAGCCGTTGCCACAGTGGACGGGACCGGTCGGGTGACCGCAGCAGGTTCGGGCGAAGCGCCGATTCTGGTCCGCTGGGCCGGCCTGGTCACGGCCGCCACGGTCGGCGCGGTGGCGCGTCCGGCCGTTCCCGATTTCCCCGTGGTCCCGCAGAGCAACCCGGTGGATCGGTTTGTCTTCTCCAAGCTGCGCACGTTGCACATTCCGCCGGCGCCGCCCTCATCCGACGCCGAGTTCCTGCGCCGCGCCGCGCTCGACCTGACTGCAACACTACCCACCCCCGAGGAGGCACGGGCCTTTCTGACCGACGCGCGCCCGGATCGCCGGGCGCGCTGGGTGGAGACGCTGCTGCAAAAGCCGGAGTACGCGGACCACCAGGCATTGCTCTGGGCCGAGCGCCTCCGCAGCAATTCTCGCTTCCACCGGATCGGGGGAGTCCGCAGCTACCAGAAATGGCTGAAAGAAAGCTTTCTCGCCAATCTGCCGCTGGACCAGTTTGCCCGGAAGTTGGTGACTGCCCTCGGCCAGAACTACTCCGACGGCCCGTCCAACTTTTGGGGAAACTACGACGTGATTTCCACTCCGGTGGAAGTAGCGCCGCAGGTCAGCCAGCTCTTCCTGGGCGTGCGTCTGCACTGCGCTCAGTGTCACAACCACCCCTTCGAGCGGTGGACGCAGGGCGATTTCTACTCGCTCGCGGCCGTTTTCGCCCAGGTCAAGGGAAAAGGGACGAAGCAGACTCAGGAGTTCGAACTCTTCCTCGATCCGAAAGAGGTTGTGCGCCACCCGGTGACCGACGCACCGCTGGCGGCCAAAGCACCGGATGTCGCTGCGTTTTCGGTGCGGGACGGAGAGGATGTACGTGTTCCCTTCGCCGAGTGGCTGACTGCGCCCGAGAACCCTTTCTTCGCGCGCGCGGTGG